>NZ_LYTM01000018.1:0-69048 GCF_001672445.1 Mesorhizobium sp. WSM3873
CAGGGACCATGATGACGTCGGGCGTTACCCGATCCTAGGGACGGTCGCCTGCCGCCGGGACTGCTGGCTGTGATGGGCCGCAGTCCCGGCCGCCAAACTACCCGATCCTTCTCAAACAATCCTAGGGCGGAGCAAGGAGCGAAGCGACGCGCGCAGACCCTAGGATCCATGCCGTGACGCTAAGGCGTTGCAACGATTGCAGAATTCTGCGCCGTTGCGCTCTATAACGGAGGTCACGGCATGGATCCTCGGGTCAAGCCCGAGGATGACGACCGTTAGGGCATGCCTGCAAAAACAGCCGCAACTGCGCGTGGATGATCGACCGGTAATCCTCGATCGTGCGCCGGCCTTCCGCCTCGTCCTGCGTCAGCGCCAGCCGCACGACGCCGCCGGCGAGCTGGAAGATCAGGAACACCACGCGCCCGAACGCCTCGCGCTGCTTAGGCTTCAGCATCGGCGCCACACGGCCGCAGAACATCTGCGCCTGATGCCGCGTCTCGGCGATGTCGAGATGCTGCAGCGCCTTGTCGGCCTGGATCGCGTTCTGCAGATCCTGGATCGCCGGATCCGCCGCGACACGGCCGTAGTAATCGTCGAGCAGCCGATCGGCTGCAGCGGTCACGTCATCCACCCCGCGGATATCGGCGATGATCGCGCCGAAACGGGCCCGGCTCTCCTCCGAGAATCGCTCGTAGAGCATCGCCAGGATCGCCGACTTGCTTGGAAAATAATGATAGACCGTGGCGATCGGTCCGCCGGCCAGCGCGCCGACTTCCTTCATCGTGACCGCATCTATGCCCTTCTCGCCGATCAGCCGCATGGTCGTGGCGAGGATCGCGTCGATACGCTCGCGGCTGCGCTCTTGCTTGGGCCTGCGTCTCGGTTCCGTCGCCGTTTGCCTTGCTTGCCTCATCTCGCGCGGGCGTCGTGGATTCTCGGTTGACAGGAAACTGATCAAGTATCAGTTTCGTGAATGCTGACAACTTGTCAGTTTTTTCACCGGGCTGCAAGGGAGGGCGCCTCGTGACTGCAACCGATGCCGCGCATGCGGAAAATGGCGACTGGCTGGTCGGCAATCCGACCGGCCTGCAACTCGCCGCGGCGCTCTGGATCGGCTCGGTCGGCCTGCTCATCCTGGGCTTGCAGCCGGTGCTGCTCGGCGCGCTCTATAGCGAGGGTCATGTCACCGGTGACGAGCTGGCGCTGGTCGCCACCGCCGAGATGATCGCGATCGCCATCGGCTCGGCGATCGTGGCGATGCTCTTGCCGGCGCGCAACATGCGCTGGAAGAGCGCAGCGCTTTTGGTGCTGCTGGCGCTCGCCAATTTCTGGACCGCCTATACGATGAGCTCTAATGCGCTGATCGGCGCGCGCACGCTCGCCGGGCTTGCTGAGGGTGGCTTGGTCGCCGTGGCGACCGAATTGATCGCCCGCTCGCGCCGGGCCGAGCGCATCGGCGGCTATTTCGTCACGCTGCAGACCTTGGCGCAATGCGCGCTGGCGCTGCTGCTCGCGCTTTATGCCGTGCCTACCGCGGGCTCGGTCGGCGGCTTTGTCGCGCTTGGCGTTGTCTGCCTGCTGTCGCTCGTCGTCGCGTGGATCGTGCCGGACGACTACGCCGACCTGCCGAAGGACGAGCATTTTGCCAATGTGCTCACCGTGCCGGCGATCACGGCGCTGCTGTCGATCTTCTGCTACTTCATGTTCTTCGGCGCCGTCTGGGCATTTCTGGAGCCGCTCGGCGCCGAGTTCGGCATAGACGGCCGCACCGTCGGCCTGATGGTCTCGGCAAGCCTCGCCGCGCAGGTCATGGGCGCCATGACCGCCACCGTCTTCGAAGCGCGCATCGACTACCGCTTCGCCATCACCGTCATCGGCGCGGTCGCGACGATCAGCTCGGTGTTGCTCGCTTCCGGCCCCGGGCTTTCGGTCTTCTGGTCGGTGGCGCTGGTGATGGGCTTCATCCTGCTCTTTATCGTGCCCTATCAGATCCGGCTGGCGATCACCGCCGACGAGACGCGCAATGCGGTACTGCTCGTGCCGGCGGCGCAGCTCTTCGGCCTCGCCATCGGCCCGGTCGCCGCCTCGCTGCTGATCGACGGCCAAAATTTCCGGCCGGTGCCGGAATTCGCCGCGGCAAGCGCGTTGGCCAGCGTGGCGCTGGTCGGCGTCTTCGTGTTGGTTGCCGGGCGCCGCGTTCGAGCCTGAGCGGGAGGTGACCATGGCAAACGCCTGGAGCAACTGGTCGGGTTTCGTGAACGCCGCGCCGAAGCTGATCGCCACGCCAGCCGATGTCGGCGAGCTGGCCGATCTGGTGCGTTCCGCGCCCGGTCCGCTGCGCGTCGCCGGCGCCGGCCATTCCTTCACGCCGCTGGTGCAGTCCGACGGCACCATCATCTCGCTGGCGAAGATCGAAGGGCTGGTTTCGCATGACGCCGCAGCCAATCGGGCACGCGTGAGGGCAGGCACAAGGCTTGGCGCGCTGATGCACATCCTGCAGGACATCGGCCAGGGCCTGCCCAATATGGGCGACATCGACAAGCAAGCGATCGGCGGCGCGCTGGGCACCGCGACGCATGGTTCCGGCCCGACGCTCGGCGCCTATCATACGCAGCTCGAGACGGTGCAGTTCGTCGACGGGCAAGGCAAGCTGCGCGAATACAGCCGGGCGGGCGACCAGGATATGATCCATGCCACCGGCGTCGCGCTCGGCGCTTTCGGCGTGCTCACCGAAGTGACGATGAACAACATCCCGACCTACCGGCTGCGGCGCCGCAAATGGGTTTTGCCGATCGGCGATATGCTGCGCGATTTCGAGGCGATGATGGGCGCACACCGTTCGGCAGAGTTTTATTACATCCCGTTTTCCGGCCATGCGCAGTTCATCGCCAGCGATCTCAGCGACGCTCGGCCTTCGCCGCGGCCGACCGAGGATGACGAGGAGGGCCTGGCGACGTTGCGCAAGCTGCGCACCGTGCTGCGCCGGCTGCCGGCGCTCCGCCGGGCGCTGATCAAGGGTGCGGTCAAGAACGTGCCGGCCGAGGATTATGTGCAGGACTGGCTCAACGTCTACGCCAGCGACCGTCGCACCAAATTCAACGAGATGGAGTATCACCTGCCTTACGAGGACGGTCCGAAGGCGCTGGCCGAGATCATCGAGCTGAGCGAGAAGCATTTCCCGGAAGTCTATTTTCCGATGGAAGTGCGTTCGGTGGCGCCGGACGAATTCTGGCTTTCGCCCTTCCACCAGAGGCTGACCTGCTCGATCGCCATTCATCACGACGCGGCGAACGACCCGCTTCCTTTCATGCGCGCCGCCGAGCCGATCTTCCGCAAATATGGTGGGCGGCCGCATTGGGGGAAGATGCACAGCTTGACGGCGGCGGATCTCAAGAAACTCTATCCGCGCTGGGATGACGCAATGGCGGTGCGCCGCGACATCGATCCAGAGAACCGCTTCGTGTCGCCCTATATGGCCGGCCTGTTCGGCATCCAACAATGAGCGCCTATTTCGCCGAGCTGTCGAAGGCACTCAAGGCCGCCGAAATCTTTCGGCCCTGCCTGGTGCTCGACCGCGACCGGCTGGACGCCAACATCGCCCTGGTGAAGCAGAGGCTGGCGCCTGGTCTTGCCGTGCGGTTGGTCGACAAGTCGCTGCCTTGCCTGCCGCTGCTTTCGCATATCGCCAAGAGGCTCGAAACCAGCCGCTTCATGACCTTCCATTCGCCGGTGACGCAGGCGGTGCTCGACGCCTTTCCCGCGGCCGATCTCCTCTATGGCAAGCCGATGCCGGTGGGTGCTGCGAAAGCGGCGCTGGCTAGAGGCGACGCCGGCGGGTGGTCGCGCGTCTGCTGGCTGATCGACACGCCGGAGCGCCTGTCCGAATACGGTGCGCTCGCCGACGCGTTCGGCACCGAACTGCGCTTCGCCTTCGAGGTCGATGTCGGTCTGCATCGCGGCGGCTTTTCCGGTCCTACCGAGATCGGGGCGCTGACCATACCGAAGGGCCTGCGCTGCGAAGGCATCATGGCCTATGAGGCGCATGCGCCGGAAATTCCCGGGCTGTTCGGCGGCGCGGCCGGCGCGCTGAAAAAGGCCTCGGCGAGGGCTGCCGAGTTTGTCGCGGCCCTCGACGCGGACCAGCGCCGCATCCTCAACATCGGCGGTTCCAAGACGGCGCTGCTGCATGGCGGCGGCGTGGCCAACGAAGTGTCGATCGGCTCGGCCTTCGTGCTGCCCCGAGACTTCGACACGCCCGGCCTCGACGGCTTCCGGCCGGCCGCTCTCATTGCGACGCCGATCCTGAAGGCGCTCGATCCGGTGCTGCCCGGCCCGGCGGCTATCTCCCGCACGCTGCAGGCGCTCGGCCTCTTCCCGAAGAGGGCCTGCTATCTCTATGGCGGCAAGTGGATGGCCGAACCAGTGTTCCCCGAAGGCATGAAGCCGAACGGCCTGATCGGGCTGTCGTCCAACCAGCAGTTCATGGGGCTGCCGGCGGGCGCGGAGGTGAAGCCGGGTGACCACGCCTTCCTGCGGCCGACGCAGAGCGAGGCGGTGCTGCAGCATTTCGGCTCGCTCGCGGTGTTTGCCGGTGGGCGCATCGTCGAGTTCTGGCCGGTACTGCCGATGGGGTGAGGGGCGCGCCAACTGTCTTCGCCGCGATCCTTCGCGCGCCCCTCTGTCCCGCCGGCCCAAAGAAGCTCGGCACAACCATGTTATTTGACTCAGTCAACTAAATGGTCGATCCTGTCCGCGACAGGAGGAACTCCCCATGACCATCCACGATCACCCCGGCAACAAGCGCATCGATGCCGTGCGCGCCTTCAACCGATTCTACACCCGCCAGATCGGCCTGCTCGACGAAGGCCTCCTGAAGAGCCCGTTCTCGCTGACCGAGGCGCGCGTGCTTTACGAGCTTGCCCATCGCGACGGGCTGGTCGCCAGCGACCTGGTGCGCGACCTCGGCCTCGACCCCGGCTATGTCAGCCGGCTGCTGAAAAAATTCGAGGAGCGCGGCCTGGTCGAACGCGCCGCCACGGAGGCCGACGCGCGGCGGTCCTCGATCGCGCTGACGCCCGCGGGCAGGGAGGCCTTCGCGCCGCTCAACCAGGATTCGCACGACCAGGTGCGCGCGCTGCTCGATCGCCTGGCGCCGACCGATCAGGAGCGGCTGGTCAAGGCGATGCGCACGGTGCAGGACCTGCTCGGCGACAAACCCGAACCCAAAATACCCTATATTCTGCGGCCGCTGCAGGTCGGCGACATCGGCTGGATCACGCATCGCCAGGGCCTCATCTACGCGCAGGACTATGGCTGGGACGCAACCTACGAGGCGCTGGTTGCCGAGATCCTCGGCGAGTTCGTCAAGAACTTCGTTCCGCAATGGGAGAGCAGCTGGATCGCCGAGCGCGAAGGCGAGGTAGTCGGCTCGGTTTTCGTCATGCGCAAGTCGCCCAAGGTGGCGAAGCTCAGGCTGCTCTATGTCGAGCCGTCGGCGCGCGGCCTCGGCATCGGCCGACGGCTGGTAGACGAGTGCATCGCGTTCTCGCGCGCCAAGGGCTACAAGACGCTGACGCTGTGGACCAACGATATACTGGGCTCGGCCCGCCGCATCTACCAGGCGGCGGGCTTCAAGCTGGCCGAGGAAGAGCGCCACCATTCCTTCGGCAAGGATCTTGTCGGCCAGACCTGGAATTTGGAACTGTAGCGCCTTTTCCTTCTCCCCTTGTGGGGAGAAGGTGGATCGGCGCGCAGCGCCGAGACGGACGAGGGGTGTTCCAGGGAACGCCGGCGTCTCACTCCGCTGGAACACTCCTCATCCATCGCCTTCGGCGAGACCTTCTCCCGCAAGGGGAGAAGGAGGAAGGCGTCTCAACCTTTGATCGGCACCCAGACCTCCAGCCCGCCATTGCCGCTGCGCGGATCGAATTCGGGACCGTAGCGCTCGAAGTCCGGGGCGTCGGCGATCTCATGTCCGGATGCAGGCAGCCACCTGTTCCAGATGGTATTGACCGTGCGTCGGATGGTCGAGATGTGCTCGCGATGCGCAAACACGGCATATTTCTGCGCCGGCACTCGAACCCGGTAAAAATCCTTCGGCAGATCGGAAAAATCCGACACCTCGACGCCGGCGACATAGTCGAAATTGCCGGCATCGTCGCCATTGGTGCAAACGCCGTAGGCGACGTCAGGAACCTCGCCGGGAATGTTGCCGATGTAGGGTCCGAAGCGCTGCCACAGCATTGGGATGCCGGCGCTGGTCTCGCAGCTGTAGCGCTCGCCGAGCCCGGCGATGAGAAACGCCCGGCTGGTCTCGAAGCGCGGCGGCCCGAGCGCGGTGAGAAGCGAACTGTCCATGAGGATGGGCTCCACGAGGTCGAGGTTTTGGGTCGAGCCTCCAGCGCGCACCAGTTCCGGCGTGGTGCCGAACTGGTCGCGGAAGGCCCGCGTGAAAGCCTCATGCGAGCCGTAGCCGGCATCGAGCGCGACCGCCAGGATGTCGCTCGCGCCGCCGGCGAGCTTGCGCGCCGCTTCGCTGAGCCGCCGCGCCCGCATATAGCCCATGACCGACCGGCCGGTGGCGGCGCCGAAGGCGCGCGTCACATGGAAGCGCGACACGCCGCTGCTTGCCGCGACATCGTCGAGCGAAATCGCATCCGGCAGATGGCTTTCGACAAACCACAGCGCTTTCTCGGTCGGGTTCATGGCTCCTCGCATTTGGCGCGGCCACACTAGTCGGCGCGCCGACGGGCAGTTTGATCGAAATTGCGCAGTGCGCAATAATAGCAACGTGCATGCCGGGTTGAGTGGGATCGACTCGGCATTAGCGGCACGCGGGAAGGGGTGTCCCGATGACGACGGCGACGGCCGATCAGGTCTTCCGGTTTGGCGGGTTCACGCTCGACCTCGCCAAGGGAACGCTGCGCGGCATCAACGAGCCGCTGTTCCTGCGGCCGAAAGCCTACGCGCTGCTTTCGCATCTCGCCCGCAATATGGGCCGCGTCGTGCCGAAGTCGGAGCTGATGGATGTCGTCTGGCCCGGCGTCTATGTCACCGAGGATTCGCTCACCCAGTCGGTGCGCGAGATCCGCAAGGTGCTGGGCGAGGACATGGTGCGCACCGTCTCCAAGCGCGGCTATATGCTTGCCGCGGAAGCCGAAGCGGCGCCCGAGATCAGCAGCCAACCGATCGTGGCGGTGGTGCGCTTCCGCAACGAGAGCGGCGATCCGGCCGACGAGGCGATGGTCGACGGCTTTGCCGAGGATCTCATCAACGGCGTGGCGCGCTTTGGCACCGTGACGGTGCTGGCGCGCAATTCGAGTTTTTCCTTCGCCTCTTTCGGCCGCGCCGAATGGCCGCAGATTCGCGCCCGCATCGGCGCAGACTATCTGGTCGAAGGATCGCTGCGCCGCCAGGGCGAGCATGTCGTGGTGGCCGTCAGCCTCGTCGACATCGCGAGCGCCAGCCAGCTCTGGGGCGACCGCTACCAGTCGCAGGGCGCCGGCCTGTTCGAGATCGAGCGCGACATAGTCGAGCAGATCGTCAGCCGCCTGGTCACGCGGGTCACCAACGCCGGCCTCGAGCAGGCCTCGCGCAAGCCGGTGACCAGCCTTGCCGCCTACGAGCTCCTGCTGCGCGGCTTCGCGCTGCTGCGCGATCCCGCTCAGACCGACCAGCGCGGCGCCGAGGCCTTGTTCGAGGCGGCGATCGCAAAGGATCCGAATTACGGGCTTGCCTATTCCTATCTCGCTTTGGCGCGCTCGCTGGACGGGGAGTTCGGCCGCGCCAGCGATGCTGTCCTGGAAAATGCGCGCGACCTTGCCGACAAAGGGCTGGCCCTGTCGCCCGACCAGCCGACCGGCCACCGCGTGCAGTCGCTGATCCGCCTCTATATGCGCGATCACGAGGCGGCCGAGCATCACATGCGCATCGCCTTGCAGCTCAACCCTTATGACGCCGACAGTATCGAGCAGATGGGCATGCTGCTCACCATGCGCGGCCGGCCGCTGGAAGCGCTGACCTGGCTGGCGCGCGGCATCCGCATCGATCCGTTGCATCCGCACTGGTACCAGTTCGACCGCGCCCTGGCGCTCTACATGATGGGGGAGTACCGGCAGGCGGCGGAAGCGCTGGAGCTCGCGACGCGGCCGGCGCCCTGGATCAGGACGAGGCTGGCCGCCTGCTATGCCCAGATGGGCGACAGGGACAAGGCGCGGCGGCAGATCGCCCTCATCGAGGAGGGCGCTTCCTTCTCGCCGCTCGACTATGCGCTGCACGGCGTGCCGTTCGAAAATCCGGCCGATGCCGAGCATCTCTGCGAAGGCGTCAGGCTTGCCCTCGGCTAAAACATCTCGCCCCGGAAATGTGCAGCGGTTCTGGGATATCAAAACAAAAACTTAAAGCGCGTCGCCCGAATCCGTTTCAGCGCGACGCGCTTTGGGCTGTGCCCGAGCCGCCTCAATCGACGACGACCACGATGTAGCGGCCTTGATAGGGCCGGTAGTAGGTCCGGCCGCAGCGCCAGACGTCGAAGCCGTTGACCTTGGTGCGAACGCAGCCTGCCGGCAGCGTGGCGACCCAGGCGGTGGTGTGCCTCAGCACACGCCATGTCGTGGCGCGCCGAGCGACGCCCGCGGCGCTGTGCGGTGTCCAGGGCGCCCCGATGCGGGCTTCGGCGGTACCGACCAGCGACAGGGCCGGCACGGCCATGCCGACAATCTCGACGGCGGCGAGGCCGATGGCGAGCAACGCAGCGGCCGAGCGCATTTTCCTGAAAGATTTCACAGGCATTTTCGTTTCTCCTGAGGTTGGTGTTCAGTTCTAGTGGGAGGATGAAGCGGCCAGCCGGGTCGAACCCGTCAGCGCCGCCAGGTGAGCAACCACGAACAGCCAGTGCGCCGCGGTTGTTACGTAGCCGACGACGAGCACGTCGGCGGCGATGAAGAACTGCCAGAACAGAAGGTTGGCCGTTCCGAGCAGCACATGCACGGCAGCCAGCACGGCGTGCCAGTTGCGGGAGTAGGCGATGCGCCAGAGCGTCACGCCGATGATCAGGGCCAGCCCGTGCGCCTCGATGAAGCCGATGCCGGTGCCGGGTGCGTTGTTGAGCAGCGCGGCTTCAGCCCCGCGCCCGAAGAACGAGCCGGCAATGTCGGTGGCGAGCCCGCCTGCGGAAGCAAGGACCAAGAAGCCGGCATTCACGCGAACGAGAAGATTTCCAAAGAAGGGTGTCATGATCGTTCCTTTCCGTTTTGGGTGATAAAGGTCGCTACGGCGGCGTTCGCCGCCGTGGCTGCTGGGAGGGCGCCGCTCAGGCCACCAGCGGCTGGGGCTCGGCTGCGGCCCGCGGTCGGTTCGGCCGCGGGGGTGCTCTCAGCCGGCGCCTTGATGCCGAACCAGGTGACGTAGAGCGTCGGCAGGAAAACCAGCGTCAGCACGGTCGCCACCAAGAGGCCGCCCATCACCGCATAGGCCATCGGCCCCCAGAACACCGTCGGCGCGATCGGGATCATGCCGAGGATGGCGGCCGCCGCCGTCAGCAGGATCGGCCGCAACCGATGCCTGGTGGCGCTGATCACCGCTGCCCATGGTTCCTCGCCGGCGGCGATGTGCTGGTCGATCTGTGCGATCAGGATCACCGAGTTGCGGATCACCATGCCGATCAGCGACATCACGCCGAGGATCGCGACGAAGCCCATCGGAGCGCCCGAGAGGAGCAGCGCGCCGGCGACGCCGATGATCGCAAGCGGAGCGGTGAGCAGCACCAGCACCAGGCGCTGGAAGCTCATCAGCTGCACCATCAGGACGGTGGCCATGATGAACAGCATCAGCGGGAACACCACGAAGATGCTGGCCTGCGCCTTGGCGCTGTCCTCGATCACGCCACCCTGCTCGACGCTGTAGCGCGCCGGCAGTTCCGCCTTGAAGGCGGCGATGGCGCTCTCCAGCCGCCGCGTGACCAGCGTGGCATTTTCGCCCGGCGCGACATCGGCCTGGACGGTCACGGTCGGCAGCCGGCCGCGGCGCCAGATCAGCGGCGGCTCGGTCTGGTAGGTGAGCTTCGCCACCTGCTCGAGCGGCACCCGCCGTCCGCCGGAGGCGCTGATCGTCAGGCCGCGCAGCGTGTCGATGCTGGCGCGTTCGGTTTCCACCGCGCGGGCAACGATGTCGACGAGGTAGATGTCGTCGCGCATCTGCGTGATCTTCGAGCCGGAGAGCACCGCGTTGATCGTCTCCGACAGCTGCTGCGAGGAGATGCCCAGCGCGCGCGCCCGGTCCTGGTCGACATCGACCTTGATCGCCTTGGCCGGCTCGTTCCAGTCGTAGTTGATGTTGCGCACCGAGGCGTCGCTGCCCAGCACCTGCGCGAACTGCTGCGCGAGGCCGCGCGTCTTGTCCGGATCCGGACCGCTGACGCGGAACTTCAGCGGCCAGCCGACCGGCGGGCCGAGCTCCAGCGGCGTGACGCGGACCATGACGTCGTCGAAGCCGGTCGACAGCTGCTTCTCCAGCCGGTCGATCACCGCCTGGCGCACGGCGTGGCCCTTGGTCACGACCACCGCCTGGGCGAAGAAGTCGTTGGCGAGCTGCGCGTCGAGCGGCAGGTAGAAACGCACCGCGCCCTGGCCGACATAGAAGCTCCAGTGGTCGATGTCAGGATCGGCGGCGAGCAGCTTCTCGACGCGCTCGACCACGGCATCCGTCGACTTGATCGAAGCGGTGCGCGGCAGGGTGAGGTCGAGCATCACCTCGGGCCGGTCGGACTTCGGGAAGAACTCCTGGCCGACGAAGCCCATCGCCACGACGGAGAGCGCGAACAGTCCGGCCGTCGCCGACAGCACCAGCCACTTCGCCCGCATCGCCATCTCGAGCAGCGCCTGGAAACCGCGGCCGATGCGGGAGGGCTGATGGCTGCCGCCATGACCCTTGATGCGATCGGGCAGCAGGAAGACGCCGGTGAGCGGCGTGAACAGCACCGCGACCACCCAGGAGACGACGAGCGCGATCGCCACGACAGCGAACAGCGAGAAGCAGTATTCGCCGGCGCCGCTCTTGGCGAAGCCGACCGGCACGAAGCCGGCGATCGTCACCAGGGTGCCGGTGAGCATCGGGAAGGCGGTGGAGGTATAGGCATAGGTGGCGGCCGAGATCTTGTCGTAGCCTTCCTCCATGCGCGAGATCATCATCTCGACCGCGATCATGGCATCGTCGACCAGCAGGCCGAGCGCGATGATCAGCGCGCCGAGCGAGATGCGCTGCAGCGAGATGCCGAAATACTCCATGGTGACGAAGGTGATCGCCAGCACCAGCGGGATGGCGACCGCAACGACGACGCCGGGACGCCAGCCGAGCGCCAGCAGCGAGACGGCGAGCACGATGGCGATCGCCTCGCCGAGGCTCTTGGTGAATTCGCCGACGGATTCTTCCACCACATGCGACTGGTCGGCGACCAGGCCGAGCTCGGCGCCGAGGGGCAGCTCGGCCTGCATCTCATGCATCTTCTCCTTGACGGTCTCGCCCAGCGCCAGCGCGTCGCCGCCCGAAGTCATCGAGATGGCGATGCCGACCGCAGGCTTGCCGTTGAAGCGGAACATCGGCTGCGGCGGGTCGGAATAGGCGCGCTTGACCTCGGCGACGTCGCCCAGCCGGAAGTAATGGCCGTTGGCGTAGAAGTTGATCGCCTTGAGGCTTTCCTCGGAGGTGAAGCTGCCGGACACGCGGATGGCGATGCGCTCGGGGCCGGCATCGACCGTGCCGCTCGGCGTCAGCGCGTTTTGCGCCTGCAGCGCCTGCGACAGCGTGCCGACATCGAGGCCGAGCGCCGCCACCTTCTGCGTCGAGAATTCGAGATAGATCTTCTCGTCCTGCTGGCCGATGAGGTCGACCTTGGCGACGTCCTTCACCGTCAGCAGCCCGGCGCGCAGGCTGGTGCCGAGATCCTTCAACTCGCGATGGCTGAGGCTGTCGGAGGTGAGCGCGTAGATCAGCGAATAGGTGTCGCCGAACTCGTCATTGTAGAACGGGCCCTGCACGCCGGACGGCAGCGTCGGCTTGATGTCGTCGAGCTTCTTGCGCACCTGGTACCAGAGTGGCTGCACCCGGTCGCCCGCGACCGTGTCCTTGAGATTGACGAAGACGACGGATTCGCCGGGCTTGGTGTAGCTCTTGACGTAGTCGAGGTCCGGCAACTCCTCGAGCTTCTTCTCGATGCGATCGGTGATCTGCTCCACCGTGTCGCTGGTGCTGGCGCCCGGCCACATCGTCTTCACCACCATGGTCTTGATGGTGAAGGGCGGGTCCTCCTCGCGGCCGAGGCCGCCATAGGCGTAGAGGCCGGCAAGTGCGGCCGCGATCATCAGGTAGACGATGAAACTGCGGTGCCGCAGCGCCCATTCGGAAAGATTGAAGCTGGTCATGATGCGGTTCCTTTTCAGGGCGCGCGCAAGCGCGCTCCGCCGGCGCCTGCCGGCTGGCCAAAACAAATGACGGTTTGGGTTCGGTCAGCGCCCGCCGCTTGGCGGGCGCGCCATAGCAATTCAGGCCAGGCTGTGCATGGTGCCCGGCACACGGTAGGGCGCGCGCTCGGCGGTTCTCGGCCTGATGGCGAGGCCGGCGAGAAAGCGCTGGAAGGCGGCTGCCTCCTGGACCGGCGAGGCGAGCGCGACATGGCCGTCCGGCCTCACCAGATAGGCTGCGTCGCGCTGCAGGCCGGCCTTCCCGGCTGCGTCTGTCCAGGCGAAGGCATGCACTGCAATTCCTGTCGGTGCGAGCATCGCCCGGAAATCGCAATTGACCTCGCCATAGACATGGACCTGCCAGTCGAGCGAACGCAGCGGCTCGAAATTGTCGCCGCCCGCGCCCATGACGCTGCCGGCGACATAGGGCAGGCGATCGCCGCCGCTGACCTTGCCCGCCATACCCGAACTGATCGGCCCGGCGCGGTACTCGATCGCCGTCTGCGAGATCACGCCAAAGAATGCGCGCGACCCGAACGAGGTGTGGAGCCCGATGTTCATGACCTTCGGCATCACGTAACGCCGGAACAGGCTGACCAGCCGCGAGCGGTTGGTGATGAAGCGGAACACCTTGTCGGTGCTTTCGATCAGCTTGTGGGCAAAGGCGATGCGCTCCGGCTCGTAGCTGTCGAGCAGGCGCGGATCGGCACGGCCCTGCACCACGGCGCCTAGCTTCCAGGCGAGGTTCACAGCATCGCCCATGCCGGTGTTCATGCCCTGGCCGCCGGCCGGGCTATGGATGTGTCCGGCATCGCCGACGAGGAACACGCGGCCGGCGCGGAAGCGCTCGGCGACGCGATGATGGACGCGATAGGTCGAGAACCAGTTGACCTCCTCGACCGTGACGCCGGTGTCGCGCTCGACATCGGCGCGGATCGCCTCGAAGCTGATCGTCTCGTCGGCCTCATGCGCCTTCGGCACGATGCCGATGAGGCGCAGCGAGCCCGACTGCCGGACCGGCATCACGATGGCGAAGCCATAGGTGCTGATGGTCGTGTCCATGCCATTGCGGGTGACGTTGCCCGTGCCCTTGACGTCGGCGACGTAGAAGGCCTGCTCGTAGGTACCGCCCGGGAAACCGATGTTCAGCCCATGGCGTACCGTGCTGCGGGCGCCGTCGCAGCCGGCGAGATAGGCTGCGCTGACGGTCTCGGTCTTGCCGTTCCGCGAAAGGGTCGCGATGACCGCGTCACCCTTGTCCTGGAAGGCGACGAGCTCCGTACCGCGCTCGACCTCGACGCCGGCGCGTTCCAGATGCGTGATCAGCACGCGTTCATGGATATCCTGCGGCAGCGCGAAGGCGAAGGAGTAGGGGCTGATGCCGCGGCCGAAATCGGAAAGCGGCAGCCGCGCTGCGACGCCGGCCGGCGTATGCAACGTAAGCCTTTCCAGCCGGATGCCCTCGGCAAGGATGTCCTCGACAATGCCGATCTGGCGATGGAACTCCAGCGTGCGCGCCTGGACGGCGAGCGCGCGCGAGGTTTCACCCGGACCGGTGGCCTTGTCGAAGATGCGGACCGGGACGCCGAGCCTGGTCAGCCAGAGAGCGAGCGTCAGCCCGGTCGGACCGGCGCCGGCAATCAGGACCTTTGTCTTGGACATGGTCATTTTTCCTCTCCTTCAACGATACGCACTTTTTCGTGTTCCCGCAGCCGGTTCACGCCGGCGGTGACGACCAGGTCGCCCTTGGCGAGCCCGCCGCTGACCACGACACGGTCGGTCTCGTAGCGGGCAACCGTGACCGGCTTGAGCTCCACCGCCGACGAGGCGGACACCACCCACATGGCCGGCTTGCCGTCCTTGTCGAACAGCGCGCTGCCCGGCAGCACCATGACCGGCGCGCCGCCCATCTCTGCGCGGCCGGCGACGCTTGCGCCGAAGCGCATCTCGTTGGGCGCATTCTCGATCGAGACCTTTACCTGGAAGGTGCGGGTCGCGGCGTCGGCCATAGGCGCGATCTCGCGGATGGTGCCGACCGCGGTGATCGCCGGATTGCTGAGCAGCGAGACAGTCACTTTTGGCGGGTGCTTCGTATCGGGTGCGTTGGCGAAGACCGCTTCGGCGATCGAGAACACGGCGTCGCGGCTCTCCGGATCGGCAACCCGCCCCACCATCTGTCCGACATTGACCGACTGGCCGGCTTCGGCTCCGGTGGCGGTGACGATGCCGTCGAATTCCGCATGCAGCTCGGTATAGCCGAGCTGGTCCTTGGCCATGTCGAAGGCGATGTTCGCCGACTTGAGCTTGGCCTGCGCCGAACGCAGGTTCTTCAGTGTCGCGTCATAATTGGCGCGGGTGGTAAAACCCTTGGCGAGCAGGGCGCCGATGCGGGCCTCCGCGGCTTTTGCCTCGACAAGCACGGCCTGTGCGGCCGCGACATCGGCCTCGGCGCTGGCGAGCCGGTTGCGATAGTCCTGGTCTTCGATGCGGGCGAGCACCTCGCCCTTCTTCACCGTCGAGCCGATCTCGGCGACGCGTTCGAGCAGCTTGCCCGACACGCGGAAGCCGAGGTCGCTTTCGAGCCTCGGCCGTATCTCGCCGATGGCGATGCGGGTATCCGCGCTGAGCATCGGGACGGCCGCGACGGCCTTGACAAGCTTTGTCTCGGCCACGGCGGGCTTCACGTTCGAGGCCTCGCTTCTGGCGCCGTGCCAGACCATGGCGCCGCCGCAGGCAAGAACGGCGATCGATCCGGCGACAAGGCGGCGCCGCAGCGGCCTGTTATGAAAAAGTGCAATCATGTTGTCTCCATGACCAGGTTGCGGCCGCGCGGGGAGGATGCGGCGACCGGGAAATCAATTGGCTAGAGGAAATCGGGCTTCGCTGCCTGTCTTTCGCCAGCCCGATCTTCTTGGCGCTTCCGGCTCCGGAAATCCCGAACGGTTTCTGAAAATTTTCCGATGTTTGGGTGAGGCGGCCTTGGAATGGCGCAGGGAAGACGCCGATGCGCGGACGCTCAAACCGTCCAGAAATAGCGCACCAGGTGGAAGAAGATCGGCGCGGCGAAGACCAGGCTGTCGGTGCGGTCGAGCATGCCGCCATGGCCCTCGATCAGATGCCCCCAATCCTTGACGCCCTGGTCGCGCTTGATGGCGGAAGCGACCAACCCGCCGAGAAACCCCATCGTGCAGGCGACGAAGGCGACGGCCGAGGCCTGCAATGGCGAGAACGGCGTGATGAAGGCGAGCAGCGCGCCGAGCAGGCTCGAGGCGACGAGCCCGCCGATCAGCCCCTCCCAGGTCTTCGACGGCGAGACCTTTGGCGAGAAGCGGTGTTTTCCGAACAGCTTGCCGAAGATGTACTGCAGCACGTCGCTGCCCTGCACAACGATGATCAGGAAGGCGACGAGCAGCAGGTTGCGGCCCTCGAAGCCGGGCACGTTCAGGGTCAGCAGGGCAGGGACGTGGCTGACGCAATAGACCGCGATCATGATCGCCCATTGCTGCGCCGAGACGCGCTCCAGGAAGCGCTCGGTATCGCCGTGCAGCGCCGTGATCGCCGGCATCAGCAGGAAGCAGTAGACCGGGATGAAGATCACGAACAGCCCGTACCAGGCCGTCCACACCAGCCAGTACTGGAACGGAATGACGATGCCGAACATGCCGAGCAGAACCCAATGGTCGCTGCGGCGGCTGTGCGTCAAGGTCACGAACTCGCGCAGCGCCGCGAACGAGATCAGCGCGAACAGGATCGTCATGCCGTAGCGGCCGAAGAAGAAGGCGACCGTCATCAGCGCCACCATCACCCACCAGGCATTGATGCGCTGGGTGAGGTTGGTGAGCGTCGCGCTGAGCGGCTTCGGCGCCCGCGCCGACAGCACGGCGGCGGTGGCGCTGGCGGTGGTCAGCACCACGAAAAGGCCGATGATCAGGATGCTGATTTCGTGGCGCATCATTCGTCTCGATCAGGACGGGGATTGAGGGCCAGAAGTTCGGCCCGGGCGCGTTCGAGGAAGGCGCGGCGTTCCTCGCCCGGCGCCACCGCCACCGGCGCGCCGAAAACGACGCGGCAAAGCAGCGGCACCGGCAGGAACTGGCCCTTGGGCAACACGCGCGACATGTTCTCGATCCAGCACGGGATCAGCTCCACTTCCGGCCGCGCCATCGACAGATTGTAGAGCCCGGAGCGGAACGGCAGCAGCTCGTCGCTCATGTTGCGCGTGCCTTCCGGGAAGATGATCAGCGAATGACCTCGGTCGAGGACGGAAAGCATGACGGAGATCGGGTTCTCTTCCGGCCTCGTCCATTGCCGGCTGATCAGCACGGAGGAAAGCATGTCCTCGGCGATGAAGCGGCGCAGCCGCGACTTTCGCCAATATTCGGCGGCGGCGATCGCATGTGTGGTGGCGCGTTCTCTTTCGCTGAGGCAGGCCGACAAAAGGATGAAATCGCCATGGCTGGTGTGGTTGGCGAAATAGATGCGCTGCCGGTCCGATGGCTGGCAGCCGCTCCAGATCGGACGCACGCCGGTCACCGCCCGGGCCAGAGCCGACAGGCCGACCGAGGTCGCCGTCTGCAACAGGGGGAAGGTCCGGAGCGACAGCCTGTTCATCCCGGCATCCAGAATCCGGCTGTCAGGAACGCGAGGACGAAGATCGCGAAGGCGATGCGCTGCCGGGCAAGCAGGCGGCGCGTTCCGGCGATGCGGTCGTCGAGCGGGCGCGGAGACGAGGAGGCCGGCTTGAGCCGCATCCGCGCCAGCACGTCGTCGACAGCGGCGCATCCCGAACGCTCATTGTCATGGCTCGCCATCAGCCGGAACAACAGCGCGTCGAAGGCGAGAAGCGCCGAAAACCCAAGCACCACGACGGCGCTTGCCGCGGCGACCAGCAGCGCCAGCACCGCGATCGGCGCCTGGAGCGCGCCGCGCGCCGAAGCGACCAAAGGCGCGAAGCCGTCGCAGACGAGCACGATCGCGGCCGGCCATGCGGCGTGCTTGATCAGCATGTCGGCAAAGGCGGCTGTCCGCCGCTGGTAGGTCTCGTCCGTCATGCCGGCTCGTCCAGTCCGACCTGAAGATGCACCGGTCGTCCGGACGCGGCGAGCTGCTTGCGCGCCTGGGACGGCGTGTGCGAGCGGCCGCTCGCGACGAGCCATCCGGCGATGACGGTGGCACTGCGCTGGAAGCCGAGCGCGCAGCAGACCAGCACCGTGCCATGCCGGCGCGCCGGCTCGATCGCCGCCACCGCTTGGTCGAGCGTGTCCGCCGGCGGCGGCAGCAGATCGAGCATGCCGAAGCTTTGCCAGCGACCCGGCGCGTCGCCCGGTCGCTCAAGCTCGGCGGCGAGATCGATCACCGTGCCGAAGCCGTCAGCCTCGGCGGCGTTCGGGAACCGCCCAAGGAAGACGCCGTCGCTGACCGGCACGACCGGCGGCAGCTTGCGCGTCCATGCCCAGACGTTGACCCTGGCGCCCAGACGATAGGGCCAAAGCAGGATGCGGCTCGCCAGCGACACACGGCCATCCGCGGTCTTCTGGAACACTTTCGCGCCGGCCCCGGCATAGGCGAAGGCGACGATGGCCAGCGCCAGCGAAGGCCATAGAAGCAACAAGGCGAGGGCGGAGAAGAAGGCGCCGGCCGCAGCGCCCGTTAGCGCCAGAGCGGCGCCCAGCGCGTAGTATAGCGCAAGCCGCCGTGCCTTGCCGTCGGCAGTCAGGTGGGACCCGGCGAACGGCAGCTCGCCCTGTGCCGGAAAGAGCCACAGGGCGAAGAAGCCGAGCAGCGCGCCGGTCGGGATGTCGATGAAATGATGCTGCCAGGTGGTCAGCACCGAGGCGCCGATCAGAAGGCACCAGCCGTGCCAGAGCCCCAGCAAAGGACCGGCGAGGCGCTGGCGCCAATGATCCCAGATGATCACCAACAGCGCGATATGCAGCGACGGCGCCTGGTTGAACGGCTTGTCGAAGCCGCCGAGCACCGCAAACAGGAAACCCGGCAGGCCGCTCGTTTCCGGCCGCACGAAGGTGGCGGTCAGCGGAAACAGGATGAAGCAGGCGACGGCGACGATCTGCGCGGTGAGGTAGCGGCCGGCCAGCCGGTCGACGCCCTGGCGGCTGTCGTTGAGCAGGAGCGACAGTCCGTAGAACAGGTTGATCGACCAGTACGGCACGATCGTCCAGGCGACGAACGGAACATGGTGTTCCCAGGAGAACACGATGCTGCCGACATGATCGCGCGTCGAGGCGAGCCAATTGGCGAAGCCGTAGGTCGAATAGAAGAACGGCGCGAGGAAAGCGAGCCACAGCGCTGCGCGCAGGACGACACGCCCATAGGGCTCGGCGCTGGGTGAAAGTGGCGGGGGCTCGGCACTGGAAGGCATGCGGCGGTGGTCCTAAAGCCGCCTTGCCAGCGAGACGGTGAAGATCCCCCATTGGTCGATGCGCTGGTCGAGCTTCTCGAAGCCTGCCGCCTCGACCAGCTGATCCATCTCGGCTTGCGTGCGCCGCCGCATCACCCAGGCCTGGCCGCCGCGATGCGAGGTCAGGCTGCGCGCGATCATTTCGAGCTGCGGGTGCCAGGGCTGGTTGGTGTAAATGAGCAGGCTGCCTGGCTGCATGGCGCGGGCAAGGCCGCCGAGCGAGCGCGCAATCAGCGCATTGTCGGAGAAGAGCTCGTAAAGGCCGGAGACGATGGCGAGGTCCGGCGCCGGATCGATCGCGGCGAGCCCGTCGCCGTCGAAGGCGTCGGCGCGCTGGAACGACACGCTGGCCGGCAATTGCCGCTCGGCGATCAGCTTGCGGCCGAGCTCGACATTGAGGTCGGAATAGTCGCGCAGTCGAACGCTGGTCGGTTGCTCCCGGCTCATGTCGATCGCATCGAGGACGTAGCGGCCGTGACCAGACGCAATGTCCAGGATGTTGGTCGGCCGCCCAGCGGCCTTCAGCATTGCCAGCGCCGAGCCGATCAGCTCTTCGATGTGAAGCTTGCGCTGGCGGATGCCGCGCCAGCCGATGGCGTCGAGGAAGGCCCGGTCGACCATGCGGCCGATCGGCCCCAGGCCGCGCGGCTCGTTCTCATAGACATAGTCGAGCGTCGAACCGGAATCGAAGCCGGTGGTAACGCCGACCTTCATGCCTTGCGAGAACCAGCTGCCGATGCGGATGAAGGCGCGGCTCATCGCCCAGTAGAGGCCCCTGGGCGAAAGCAGATCGAGCGGCGAGGCGAGGCGGTCGGCCTCGTCGCGCGTGTAGCCGGCGATGTCCGCCTGCTTCAGGTCTACAGCTTCCGCGGGTGCCGCGAACTGCGCTTCGAGGAACGGCCGGATCAGGTCGAGCGCCTTGGCGCGGTCGCGCTCGCCCAGCGTATCGTGGAAGAAGCCCGGCAGCACGTGGCGCTCCTTCGCGCGGCTGCCGAGATTGACGAAGAACTCGTGCTGCGGCGCGTGCCGCACCACCCAGTCGCTGCCCGACAGGAGAAGCTGCGTCGGCACGGTGATGGCGCGCGCATCGGCAACGATGCGCGCCGCGTGCTGATAGAGCTCGACCAGGATGTTCGAGGCGATCGGCCTTGTGATCAGCTTGTCGTTTTCGAAGGAAGCAATGCGCACAGGGTCATGAGTGAGAAGGTTCGCCTTGACGTAGGAATTGACGAAGGAGCGCCCCTTGATCTTTTGCCACAGCGCGATGCCTTCCTTGGCGAAAGGGACATAGAGTTTCACCGAGAAGGCGGGCGAGGCGAGCACCATGGCGCGCAGCTTGGGCGCATAGTCGTGCACCCACGCGGCCGCCAGCACCGCGCCGAAGGACTGCGCGATCAACGCGATGTCCTGCGCGGCAAAACCGTCCCTGGCGGCGATCTCGCGCATGAAACAGTCGATATCGCGCACCAGCGCGGCGAAAGACGGAGCGTAGCCGCGCTCGCCGGCGGAGCGGCCGTTGCCGCGCGCATCCCAGGCATAGAAGGCGTAGTCGGGCAGGCTGAGTTCGTCGACGAGATGCGCCATGCGGCCGCCATGCTCGTGTCCGCGATGGAAGAGCACGACCGCGCCCTTGGCCGTGGCCTGCATCGCCGGCCAGTAGCGGTAAAAGATCTGCGTGCCGTCATGGCTGCGGAAGGTGCGTTCCTGCGCCTGCCGCGCAAGGCTTTCCGCCGGCGCGCTGGCGACCTGTTCGTGAAGCATGGTGGTTCCCCCGGGCGGCATGGCGAGTCTCGGTGCTCAGCCGGTGCTGCCAATAAGACCGGCGCGTATCCGGTTTATGGCGGTCAGCAGCGAAAGCGTAGCCATGGCCGGAAACACAAACGGCGCGATTGCCTCCGGCCAGAGCCCGGCGGCGGCGAGCACGGCGACCACGCCGACCGCCAGCGCTCTGTCGCTCTTGCCGAACGGCCCGGCATAGTTTCGCCCGATCCCGGCGGCGATGCCGAGCACGCCGGCAAACTCGGTGAGCGCCGCGGCGATGGCAAAGGCGACGACGCCCCAGGCGCCGAACTGGGGGAGGGCGGCAAACGGCAGGATCAGCGCAAGGTCGGAGACGACATCGCAGATCTCGTTGAGGTACATGCCGAGCGTCGAGGCCTGTCCATGCTCGCGCGCCAGCATGCCGTCAATGGCGTTGAGCGCCATGCGCAGGAAAAGCACCAGGGGGATGAGGAAGAGCAGCGGGCTCCAACCGGGGAGGATCGCGATCGCCGATCCAGCCGCGAGGGACAGCAGCGCAGCCGCGACCGTTATGCCGTTGGCCGTGACACCCATCGCCGCCAGCCTGTTGACCAGCGGCCGCAGCCTGTCCTGGAAAGCCGGCTTCAGCGCATAGAGCGTCGGCATTGCGATGATCCCCCGATCCTCGCCGTCAGATGTATCACAAACATGCCGAACGGCACCAGCACAGCTGCTAAAACACATTGGATGCCAGGCGGTTGGCACTGTGCCATGCACCCATTGCCTGAAGACGACGCCGGAGCCGGCGCTCTGTGGCGCTCTCATGCCCGCCTTGGCGAGCTTCGACCATGCAGCCCTCGCATGGCCGCATGCGGTTGCCGGCTTCTGGAACAACGCATGCCACTTGAATAGTAAGCACGCTTATTATATATGCCGCTCATGGTTTCAGACGGCATCGACAGATTGGGATTTTTGATCCACGACGTGCAGCGCCTCATGCGCAAGCGCTTCGAGGCGCGCGCCAGCGGGTTGGGCCTTTCCTCGGCGCAATGGCGGCTTCTCGTCCGCGTCGCCAAGGAGGCCGGTGTCGCGCAGGCGCGGCTTGCCGAGCTGCTCGAGATCGAGCCGATCAGCGTCTCTCGCCTCGTCGACCGGATGGAGGAGGGCGGCTGGATCGAGCGTCGCGCCGACGCGGCCGACCGGCGTGTGCGCATGATCTTCCCGACCGAAAAGGCCAACGCAGCCTACGCCGATGTCAAAAGCCTTGCCGGCGAGGTCTATGAGGAATCGCTCATCGGCGTGTCGCCGGAAGACCGTCGCATCCTGATCCAGGTGCTTGACACCATCGTGCAGAATTTGACCGACGGCGAGACGTCGTCCCTCGAAAAAATCAAGAATACGGAAGGGCGGGCAGCATGAACGCGGCAGCCAAGAAAGCAGACGACAACGTCACCAAGCTCGAGATCGAGGCGCCGGCGAAGCCGGAGGCTGCGCCAGTCTCCGCGGCAGCGGAGCCGCAGCCCGCACCGGCAGCACCGAGGAAGAAGCGCCGCACCGGCCGCTTCCTTTTGATGGTCGCCTTGCCGCTGGCGCTGCTCGCCGGCGGCGCCTATGTCTGGGTCACCGGCGGTCGCTACCAGGAGACCGAGAACGCCAACCTGCAGCAGGCCCGGATTTCGATTGCCTCGGATACGGCCGGCCGCATCGTCCAGGTCGGCATTGCCGACAACCAGACGGTCAAGTCGGGCGACCTTCTCTTCGTCATCGACCCCGAGCCTTACAAGATCGCGCTGGCCCAGGCCGACGCGGCTGTTGCCGCCGCGCGGCTCAATGTCGAGCAGCTGCGCGCCGCCTACAGCCAGGCGATGGCGCAGCAGAAGTCGGCCAAGAGCGAGGTCGACTATGCGCAGTCGCAATATGACCGCGCCGCCGATCTCGCTGAGAAGGGCATCAATGCCAAGTCGTCGCTGGACGAGGCCCGCAACGACCTCGACAAGGCCAAGCAGCAGCTTGCGGTCGCCGAGCAAGGCATCATCAGCGCCAAGGCCGCGCTTGGCGGCAACCCCGATATCGAGACCGACAAGCATCCGAGCGTGATGTCGGCGCTCGCCGCGCGCGACAAGGCCGCCTACAACCTCTCGCAGACCACGGTGAAGGCGCCGTCCGACGGCATCGTCTACCAGGCCTCGTCCTTCAAGGTCGGCCAGTATGTCTCCGTCGGCACGCCGCTGTTCGCGCTGGTCGAGACCGACGACACCTGGATCGACGCCAACTTCAAGGAGACGCAGCTCACCAATATGAAGCCGGGCCAGAAGGCCGAGATCGTGGTCGACACCTATCCGGGCCGGACCTTCGAGGCGACCGTCAAGGCGATCGGCGCCGGCACCGGCGCCGAGTTCTCGCTGTTGCCCGCCCAGAACGCCACCGGCAACTGGGTCAAGGTCACCCAGCGCATTCCCGTGCGCCTGGAACTGACCGACCCCGACGCCAAGATGGCGCTGCGCACCGGCATGAGCGCGACGGTCACCGTCGATACCGGCGTCGCGCGTGGCCTGCCGTCGATCTTCGGTCACGCCACGGCCGGCGAGCACGCGCAATAACGCAAGGTGAAGCCCGCGGGCATGAGCGGCCGCAAGGGAATGCTCTGAAGGGAGGGGGGTGAAAGCCGAGCGTTTGAGGCTAGCCGCGTCGCGGGTCGATCCCAGGCAGAGGCTTTCGACACGGACCTGTCGGTCCTCAGGTTTGCGGGCGGCACGCATCCGCTCCATCAGAGACTTTCGGTCGATGTAACCCCCACATCGATCCTCGCGTCCCACCGCGACGAGGGTCTCAAAGGAAGGCCTCGCCGCCCGGAAACCCAATGTACCCGTTTTTGTTACCTGCTGGAAGTTCAGCACTATGAGCACGCCCGAACCCTTCAAGGAAGTACCGCACCGCGGCCTGATCACGGTCGCGCTGATGCTGGCGACGGTCATGCAGGCGCTCGACACCACGATCGCCAATGTCGCGCTGCCGACCATGACCGGCGACCTCGGCGCCTCGCCCGACAACATCAACTGGGTGCTGACCTCCTATATCGTCGCCGCCGCCATCATGACGCCGGTCACCGGCTGGCTCGCCGACCGCCTCGGCCGCAAGGAGCTGTTCCTGGCGTCCGTCGTCGGCTTCACCATCTTCTCCATGCTTTGCGGCATGGCGTGGAGCCTCGAGACGATGGTGCTCTTCCGCCTGCTGCAGGGTGTGTTCGGAGCGGCGATCGTGCCGCTGTCGCAGACCTTCCTGCTCGATATCAATCCCCGCGAACGCCATGGCCAGGCCATGGCCATCTGGGGCGCCGGCATCATGCTGGGGCCGATCCTCGGCCCGACGCTCGGCGGCTGGCTGACCGAGAATTTCAACTGGCGCTGGGTGTTCTTCATCAACCTGCCGGTCGGCATCCTCGCCTTCATCGGCATGGCGGCCTATCTGCCTGTCGTCGCCAAGCGCGTGCGCAGCTTCGATTTCTTCGGCTTCGCCATGATCTCGCTCGGCGTCGGCGCGCTGCAGCTGATGCTCGACCGCGGCGGCGAGGTCGACTGGTTCTCCTCGACAGAGATCTGGATCGAGCTTGCGCTGTCGATCACCGGCTTCTGGGTGTTCATCATCCACACGGTGACGTCCGAACGTCCTTTCATCGACCCGAAAATCTTCCTCGACCGCAATTTCGTGACCGGGCTCGGTTTCATCTTCGTCATGGGCGTGCTGATCCTGGCTTCGATGTCGCTGCTGCCGCCGATGCTTGCCAACATCTTCGGCTACCCGACCGTCACCATCGGCGTGGTGCTCGGCCCGCGCGGCATCGGCACGATGATTTCGATGCTGTTCGTCGGCCGCATCATGCACAGGATCGACGCGCGTATTCTGGTCGCGATCGGCTTCCTGCTCACCGCGCAGTCGCTCTACACCATGGCGAGCTTCACGCCGCAGATGGACAACTGGCTGATCATCTCTTCGGGCGTCATCCAGGGTCTCGGCATGGGCATGGTGTTCGTGCCGCTCTCGGCGGTGGCCTTCGCCACGCTCGACGCGCGCTACCGCACCGACGCCACCTCGCTGTTCAGCCTGGTGCGCAATCTCGGCTCGTCGATCGGCGTCTCGGTGGTTGCGGCGCTGATGGTGCAGAACACGCAGATCAACCACAGCGAGCTCGGAGCCTTCATCAACCCCTACAATCCCAACCTATGGGCAGCCTCGCCCGCGGCGGCGAGCGGTGATCCCATGGCCCTTTCGCAGGTCGACAGGCTGGTCAACGTTCAGGCGATGATGATCTCCTACATCAACGACTTCAAACTCCTGATGGTGATGACGCTGCTGGCCGTCCCGTTCGTCATCCTGCTGCGCAAGCCGAAGGCCGCGCCCGCGGGCGGCGCGCCGGCCGCGCATATGGATTGATGTTTTGGTGGCGGTCTCCGTGCCAGTCCCAATCACGCTGACATTGCGGCCATAAATGCAGCTCGGTTATGTCCGCCGAATTGACCGCTAAGCGGGCGGCGGCGAACGCAACTGGTTGTCGCTGAGTGTGCAATCGCTACATGCATTGCGGTCCGCAGAGGAGCGTTCCGCTCCTGGTGAAGCCGCTCTGAGGCCACGCCAACGATCGCCCGGCGACGCGCGCCGGCTGGTCAGAATGGATAGCCGCCGGGGTAACGTCCGGCCTGCGGATCAGTGTCCCTGGATGCAAAGAGCACGCGGGCTTTTCCGGAGGCGGCGCTTCAGTTAGCGGCCCAGCACCAGTGCCCAGTAGCGCAGGCTGGGATCGCGGCCGTCGCGCACGTAAGCCAACCCGAAGCGGCTGAAGTCCGGGTCGAGCATGTTTCGCCGGTGGCCGTCCGAATGCATCCAGATGTCGAACAGCTTTTGCAGGTCGAAACGTCCCTCGGCGATGTTTTCGCCCGCGGCGCCACGCACGCCGTTGCCCTTCATGCGCGAGGCGAAATCCTTGCCCCAGCCGGTCGTGTGGCTCATGCGGGCGCGCGACGCCATATAGCCGGCCTGCTGCAGCGCCGCCTGCTCGAGCTGCGCGTCCGGGATGAGCGCCGGCAGTCCGGCCGATGTGCGGATTGTCCTCAACGTGCCTGTGGCGGAAGACGACACGCCGGCGGCTTCGCCGGTCGGCAGCTGGACACTGGTGCAGGCGGCAATGCCGCCGAGCGCCGCAAGGCCGACGGTCTTGAGCAATGTGCGTCTGTCGAGATGGGGGGAATCGGTGGTCAGGCTGGTCATCCGGCCTCTGATACCGGCGATCGTGGCTTTTGCCGGGCAGTCGATGAAAATCGCGTTATGCGGCGACATCGTCCGGGAGATCGGTTATCATCCCGGCGTTCTAGAAGTGGCAGCCACGGGCGGGCCACCCAGGCGGTGACCGCCCCCCGAGCGATACGGAGGACGGTTATGGCTGGTTTTCATGTCATGGCGGACGCGCAAGGGCTGCATGTGCAGCCCACGGTGCGCCACATCACCACGTCGGATCTATGGGACGCGCTAAGGCTCGGCGCCGAGGATTTCTGGGCCAAGCCTTCGCACTACGTGTTCCTGTGCCTGATCTATCCGGTCGTCGGCCTGATCCTGACGCGGTGGACCTCCGGCTCGAGTGCAATCCAGCTCGTCTATCCGCTGATGTCGGGCTTTGCACTGATCGGTCCCTTTGCGGCGATCGGCCTCTACGAGATCAGCCGCCGGCGCGAGCTCGGCATGAGCAGCCGCTGGCACCATGCGCTCGACGTGCGCCTTCGCCGGCGCTGCCCTCGATCGCGGCGATCGGCGTCCTGCTTTTCGCGCTCTTCCTTCTGTGGCTGTTCACCGCGCAGTCGATCTACACCAGCCTGTTCGGCGCGGAGCCGCCGGCCTCCGTCGGAACCTTCCTGCGCGACGTGCTGACGACCGGCAAGGGCTGGACGCTGATCATGCTCGGCAACGCTGCCGGCCTCGTCTTCGCGATCGTGGTGCTCGCCACCACCGTGATTGCCTTCCCGCTGCTGCTCGACCGCGATGTCGGCGCCGTCTCGGCGATCGAGACTTCGGCGCGCGCCGTAATAGTCAACCCGCTGCAGATGGCGCTCTGGGGCCTGACGGTCGCTGTGCTGCTGGTGATCGGCTCGATCCCGCTGTTTGCCGGCCTGGCCGTCGTCATGCCGGTCCTCGGCCACGCGACCTGGCATCTCTATCGCAAGGTGGTGGAGCCGCAGGATATCCGGCCCATCCGCCGGCCGATGTAGGCCGCGCCGGCTCGAACAAAGCAGACGGCCCGAAGCGGTTTACCGAGCCTGGTTCATGAAGATGTTCTTGAGGTCGCTCAAGGGGGCGGCATTCGTGGCCGGGCTTTGGGCTGTCGGCTGCATTGATACTATGCGTGCCAACGCTGACGAGTTGGTGCACTTTGAAAGCGCGGCCGTGAAGCCGACGCCGTTTCAGCAGCGCATTGCGCAACAAAACGGGCGAGCGCTCCAGGCCATTCCTGGCACGCCATTGAATGGGTATCTGACGCGACCGCCGGGTGAGGGGCCGTTCTCGGCGGTCGTCGTTCTCCATGGATGTTCGGGCCTATTCCCAACTGTAGAGAAAACCTGGTCGCAGCGGCTGTCTTCCTGGGGTTACGTCGTACTCGTTGTCGACAGCTTCAGCACGCGCGGTATTCGCGAGACGTGTGATCACGGCCTGCTCGCTGATGGCAGCCTGTTTGCTGATCGCGTTTATGACGCCTACGGCGCCTTGGAGTTCCTGTCCAAATTGAGTTTCGTCGACCCGCAGCGCACAGCGTTGATGGGGTTCTCCGCCGGTGGGATCGCAACGCTCGCGGCCGTGCAACTTGGCGGCGCCGAGCGGCTGATGGATCGCAAGTTCAAGGCGGCTGTCGCTTACTATCCGAATTGTTCGGCTACGAATGGCGACGTGGCGGTCCCGACATTGATCCTGATCGGCGAGCTCGACGATTGGACCCCTGCCAAAAATTGCCGGGAGATGATGGCGCAGCGCAGCGGCAAGGGCAGCGCCGTGCAGCTTGATGTCTTCAAGGGCGCTCGCCACGCCTTTGCCTCCCCGTCATTCAAGACGGGCACCGAGCAGTATGGCCACCGGGTGGAGTACAACGCAGCTGCGGCCGAAAAATCGGCAAGCGACGTCCACACGTTTTTGAAGCAGGCCTTCAGCGGATAACAGCCATAGCCCTGATCATCCGATCTCAGCGCTGCGCTTCGGTCGCCATCTTCAAAGCCAGCGCCGTCAGCACCGTGCCCATCATCCAGCGCTGGACGACCAGCCAGAACGGCCGTCCGGCGAGGAAGGTGGCGATCGAGCCCGCCGTCACCGCGATGATGGCGTTGACGGTCAGGCTGATCGAGATCTGCGTCACGCCGAGCACCAGAAGCTGCGACAGCACATGGCCCTTGGACGGGTTGATGAACTGCGGCAAGAGCGACAGATAGAGCACCGCCACCTTCGGATTGAGCAGGTTGGTCATCAGCCCCATGACGAACAGCTTGCGCGGCCTGTCCTTCGGCAGCTCGCGCACCTGGAATGGCGAGCGGCCGCCGGGCCTTAGTGCCTGCCAGGCGAGCCACAGCAGGTAGAGCGCGCCGGCAAAGCGCAGCGCGTCATAGGCATAAGGCACGGCGAAGATCAGCGCGGTGATGCCAAAGGCCGCGGACACCACATAGAACAGGAAGCCCAGCGCCACGCCGCCCAGCGAGATCAGCCCGGCCCTCGGCCCTTGCGACAGCGAGCGCGAGATCAGATATCTCGTTTTCGATTTTTAAGAATATGACGAAAAATCAATAGCTTAGTTGAGATAATAGGCGCAATTTCATGTTGCGTATGTTGCAAGCCATTTCCCTTGATTTCCAACGATTACAAGACGCTGTCGGCAACTCCATGCAACATGGAATGCGACATGAAAATGGCCCGGAAGCCGAAGAAGGCCGCCGAGCCAAGAGAGCCCCAAAGAAAGCTCAGGTGTGACGTATTTCAACTGTATCCTGGGATCCGGTTGAGCGCCACAAACGTGGGGTTGCCGCACCCACTAGAACCCCTTCGCTGCCCAGTAATGCGCGCGGAGGTCCATCGCGTCGGGATCGAGCGGCGGGATGGACGGCGGGTCCAATTTCAACCTCTCCGGCGTGGCGGGCGCCCGCGCCTTCTTAAGCAGCGTTTCAGCGATGGCACGGCCGGAGCCGTCACCGTAGGTGATGGGATCGTCTTCACCTGTCGGCTCCCGCTCGTCGTCATCGTGAGGCATGTCCTGAATGTCTTCCTCTAGATCTCCTTCGCTGCCGTAGCAGCCCAGGTTGCCGGTTTGCGAGGCGACTTCCGTCCAGCCGAGTGAGTGCTCGTCGTCGCTATCGTCGGCCTGCGGCTCGTCGTTGATGTCGCCGCCGTGCTCGTCTTCAGCCTCTCGATCGTCGTAGGCGCTGCCACGTCCATCCATGAACATGTTGCTGCTGGCTTGCGGCCCGCGATCGGTCCAGCCAAGCCAAGGCTCGGCGTCGGCGCCGTCTTCCAGGTCTTCCGTGTCGGCCTCCATGAGGTCAGAGCGCGGTGATGAGCGCCATGGACTGGTCCAGAAGTTCATTTACGCGCCGCTGGACGGCAATCCGCCATTCCCGAGGATCTAGCCCGTCAGGGATGCCAAAGGGCTGGAGGCTTCCAACTGGCGCGTTCATGACGCCACCTGTTCGAGCAGCTGGAGGATCTGAACGAACGCGCGCCGCTTCTCTGGCGAGAGCCGGCGGAAAAGCCACAGGATTTCGATCTCCTCGGCGTTGGTGATCTTGCTCATGCCGCACCGCCTTCCACCATCCGGCGGATGTCGGCCGCGATCGAGGCCAGCGCTTCATTCTTCGGGAAGTCATCCAAGCCGAGCCGATCAGACGTTCGAAACTTGACCGCGATTCCCGCCAACGTGCTGGCCGGTGTGGCAAGGATGCGCTGGCCGATCTCCCACTCATCTGCCGCGCATGCATCGTCCTCCTCTTCCTTTGCACTAAGGCCGAGCCTTTGCGCATGGCCAAAGCGACGCTTGGAGTAGGCATCCCATGTCGCTTGAACGCGGTCCCTCTCGTCCTGCCAGGCGTCAAGCCATTCCCTCACTCGCACCGGGCATAGAGCGCGCCCTTCCTCCACACTGAGATGCCGGGCTTTATCCAGCCAAGCGGTTTTCATTTCCCTGATATCGTCCGGCTGAGGTCCGTATTTCCAGTCGCTCGGATTGATAGGCCGAGGCCCGGCCGCTTCCTCGGCCATTTCCTCGATCTCTGCCAGATCCCGCCCGATCTGGTCTGATCGCGCCTGAAGGGCATCCATTTCCGCGTCGAGCCGGAGGAGTTCGGCATCCGGGTGTTCGGAAGCTGCTGCCAGAGCCACCGGCAGCGCTGTTGCGCCTGCCATGGCCGGCAGCGATGCTAGAGCGCCGAGAGCGGCACGACGACTGATTGCTGCATGAGAGTTCATTTCCAAGTCCCCAGGTAAGGGCTGTTCAGGCCCACACGGCGATCGGCGCCGAAGCCGGGGGTGAACACCTGCCTGGAAGACAGGCCGAACGCTTTTAAGGTTTCCCTCTGGACATAGCGTCCGCCCCCGGCCATAAGAGCCGAGTTGGGACGCCCGCCAAGGCGCTCCACGTGCGCGTAGGAAGCCTGCCAGGGCCTCCATGCTCGCGATTTCGGTGAGGCTCCCCCGCCAAGGGTTGCGACGCCGTATTCCAGGTCCGGGTGTTCAGCCCACGGACACGATCATCTGATTTGCTGATTTCGTCAAGAATGCTCCCCTTCCTGGGGGAAGTATTTCTTTGTGCAAGGTGCTTTTCAGCACCGGCTAAGAGGTGATACGGTCTCGCCAGTTGATCCGGGGGGATCTGGGGATGTTGTTCAAAACAGCATTGGGTTTTGTCGTGTCTTTGATGCCGACTCTGGCATTCGCGAACGACGAGGGTTTGCAGTTCCAAATTGAGAGCGAGCTGGCTTACTTAAAAGTCGGTTACGGAATTGAGAGCCTCGAAGTCCGCGCCGAAGGTGTTCGTACTCAAGTCATCGTTGGCGTAGACAGATTCGTGTCCAACTTCAGCGATGTCATGTGGGATACAGCGCAGCGGGCAAGTCTGATGAGCCCGGCGCCTGTATTGCTGTTGGCGGTAGAGCAACATTCGGCTTTTGGAAATGCGAGCGGGAAACGGCTTTGCTATCTGCGCGCCCGCAAGGGCCAGGTTTTCGAGGGGACGTGCTGATGAGGAAATTGTTTTGCGCTCTCGCGCTGCTGGCCCTGAACGGCTGCGCGGCCGATTATCTGAACAACTACGATACCATGACGCTGGCTTCCGGCGACTCGAACAAGCAGAACCAATTGCTTCAGACGATCGATCCCTACAATCCCGCCTCGAACAACACCAAGATCGAGGGAGACGGCGCCAGAAGCGCCGCCGTCGTCCAGAAGTACAAGCAAGGGCCGGGCGGAGCTTCAGGCGCACCGGTTGCCGCCGCAGTGTCAGAGCTTCCGCCTCCGCCGCCACCGCAGAACTGACGTTTTGCAGGGATAGGCCATGTCAGATGATGTTTACGTGCAGGCCTATCGGCAAGGCGGAGTGGACGCCGTCAACAAGCTTCTAAAGAGGCAATTCCCGAACCCAGACGATCACGTTCGAGCGCTAGACGACCTGAAGGAAACCGGCCTGTGGGAGGTCGGGGACTGGCATGAAAGCTCCCGAGGTGGCATGTACAAGCGAGATTTTGGGAAAGTATTGGCCTACCTTGGCGACGACGCGGGCGAGCCATGAGGCTGATACGCTCCCTCATTCGCCTTGCGACGGAATGGGTGCTGCTCCAGTGGGAAAAAGCGCGGCGCCGCTGATCGTCAGCTCTACTGGCTCTTGCTCTAAGATTCAACCCATGGACGCGATCTTCGATGATATCGCCACTGCACTCAGAGAGCCCCGTACAGACGTTTGGGGTAAGCTCCGACCCATCGCCCTAGACGCCGCCGGCAAGTTCTTCACCGGCATTGCAATCGGCGTAGGCTTCGCCATCGTTCACGCCTTCGCCGGATGAGCGGTAGGTGAATCCCACGATAAAGGGCGCCCTGATCGTGGCGGCGGCAATCCTGATCGCCACCGCCATGGTCATCTATTTCGGCCCCTATCAGTCGTGCATCCGGGAGCTGCGCGTGTCGAACCCGAACCCAGCGGCGACGTGCGCGAACTTGGTCCGATAGCGTACATTAGCGACCGCTTGCATTTGAGCCGAAGCAGGATCATGCTGATGAAGCGGACGACGGAGGGAGGCCACCAGAGCTTAAGGTGGTTCAAAGGGGCATAAGCTATGGAAGCCGTTTGCTACATCCCCGGTGGGATTTGTCTTGCTTCAATCGTCGGCAACATTGCGATGGCGTTTATCGTCATGGCGCCATTTGCCGCGACGCGCCTGCTCGTCTTAAGGATGCGCGCACACTCAGTCGGACAGCTACAACCGGCCTAGACCAATGCGATCTTTCCTATTGATCGTGACAGCGGTGGCTGCCTTCTTCGTCTGGGATGCCGCTGGAAACGACGGCCGGTACCGAAAACAGCTCACCCGCAGCATTGAGCAGGCCGAGAATTTCCAAGGTCTTGTCCGGGTCTCTTGGAACTAGGCGCCTGCCCAGGCCTTTAGGTAGCGCCGATATGGCTCATGAAGCCGGATACGATGGTGTCCCGCGTCGTGGCATCCGGCACCGCCGACCATGTTGCGATTTCGAAAATCTTCCCGTCTAGGAACCAAAACGCTCCGGTAGCGCGGCCGAGCTGGAACTGGTTGGTAAGGCTGCTTGTGTTGCCTGACGCCACCGATGCCTCAGCGCCGCCGTTCTTGGATATGTAGAGATTGCCGCCTTCGTGGCGCCACGTCAGGACAAGAGCCGTAGCCGTCGCGATGGTCACCGTCTGCGTGTCGTAATTGCCGTCGAAATTGAGCGCCTTGGCGGATGGTCCCGTCGACAGCAACTCCATCCCCGTGCTGACCCCGGTATCACTGAAAATGGTCTGATTGCCACCAGGCGTGCCCGTGTTATTGCTCCCGATCGTGTCGATCAGGCAGGAAACGATGACGAACCCTGCATTGTTGGCGATGAAGGTCGAGAGGGCCGCAAAGGTCGACATCCAGTCATCAACCCCATCGAAATCTGCGCAGTTGCGGCTGTTCGGACCGGCCGTCGTGACGGCAGGCTGCAGTGACGTGTTGCCTTGTCCAAAATGGTTGCCGTTGCCGGTCTGGTCCTTGAAGGAATCGACGCCGGTTGCTGTCGTATACCGGGCATTGCCGGCGAAGGATGAGAGCAGATCACGCGACATAGACCAGACGCCGGTCGCGCCCAGACCATCGAGGCTAAAGGCTGGGGCTCCTCCGCCGCCGGCATTTGGATTGTTGAAGAAAGAGCCAGTCGAGCAAAACATGGTGGAATTTCTCCGTTATTGGTCAACAATGTCGCCAGCGGCGGCGATTGACTGGTCAACCGCGAAGGTGCCGTCAGTCGATGCGCGCTTGAAGATGATTTGGCCTGACCGCTCGAACATGGCGATCGAATAGGGCTCGATGATCGCGCGGGCGATATCCCTAGTCCCGGCGGTGAGGTCAATCACAGCGCCCTCGATCACATCGTCAATGTTGATGGTTTGAACCTGAGAGGACTCAAACCCGCCAGCGATCATCAGCTTTTCCAGGAAGTCCGATAGCTGCCTGAGTTCGCCATTGCCGGCGATGAACCTGAGACGCTGCGGTACGGCGGCATTGTCGCGGGTGATGACAGTGTCCGTCTGCCCGTCGTAGAAAAAGGTATGGGGTGAGGCTACGGCACCGGACAGAGAGCGCGTGACGCCGGTCTTCAGATCGGTGAAATAGGAAACCCCGCCAGATGTGAAGTAGAGTTCTTCCGTCAGCCTGTGCTGATCCGGGTCGCCCATGTTGCGGGACGCGACGGCGGGGATCTGATAGGGGACGGTCTTTGTATATTCGACGGTTCCGGTGGTGCCATCGACACGGCTTACCGTTGCGGCATCCGTCCAGACGATAAGATCGCCGTCGTCGTCATAAACCGCATAGCGCAGATCGTCAGCGAGCGTAGCCAGGACAACACTGCTCTTGAGGGCGCCGGTTGCCGTGAGCGTCACCTTCACCAAATCAGCATCGGCGCAAAAGTAAAAATCAAGCTCACTGCCTCTGACTTCGCCCGGCGTGACGCATTGGATTGAGGAATAGCCACCCCAGCTTGCGCTCGATTGATAGGCACGTACAGCGGAGGACTCGGCGAAGTAGAAGGAAAAAATCTGTTCATTATCGGCAAAACCGACGAGAATGGCGCCGTTGTTTATGTCCGAAAACGCGACGGTATTTTGCACCAGCCCCAATGCAGCCACATCTGCAGCTTGGGCTAAAACCGCACCCGAAGTCGGATCGATCAGATAGGCGGCTCCAGGGGCGGAGAAGCCAGCCAGGTAGACGATGCGGTCAAGTCGGGGGCTGTAGCGGAGGCCCAGGAAATAATTGGCCACGATCGGATTATCAACACTGTAGAACTCACCCGTCGTCCAGATCGAATAGCGCTTTAGAAACGAGGGGCCACGAGCATAGAGAACTCCGCTCGTCCATTCAGGATCGAACAGGAGACCGCCGCCGTCGAAGGTGGAAAACGTGTCGTAATCATGCGTCGCGGCACCGTCCTGTATCCATTCGGCTTCAAAGGTAGGCGGAGAACCAAAACTTTGGATGTCGAAGTCCGTCAGGACAATATCGAGATAGCCGCGATGGGCTGAGACGTTTGTCGTCCCCTCCTCCTTTGTCATCGTCGGGTCGCGGTCTTGCGTGCTTCGCCCGTCGTAGGCGCGGAACTTCAGGCCCTTCGCACGGTAGCCCTGCGAGGCGTCGTAAATCAGTGTGCCGTTGCAGTAGATCTTCCTGAGAGCCCACGTCGAATTCGCGACAAGCGGACGTGCGAACCGAAGCCGGCACGACATCTTGCTTGTCGTGGTGGTGATCTGGTCCCACCATTCCATGTGGGTCGATGTCACCGTGACGATCGGTGGAACCCAGATATAGGCGCCAGGAAGGCGACATTTGCCATAGACAACCGGGATCGTCTGGCCATAAGCCGATGTCGGCAGCGTCGTTTGGATAGGCGATGCTTCGGGGACAGTTGGGGAGGTTGTCCCTCCATACCCTCCATAATGGCCAAGAGTCCCGGTATTATGGATGTTGACCATTATGCCCTCGATCCTCGGTTAGCTGGGTGCAGGGGATGAACGGGCCAACCGTCCAGGCCGATTTCATTCGAATAGCCGTGCAACTCGATCTGCTGCTTTTCGGATGAGTGGCACGGGCCGCAAAGGCTCTGCAGGTTGCCAGCATCCCAGAACAGCCGCTCATCGCCCCTGTGGGGGATGACGTGATCGCAGACCGTCGCCACGATGACATGTCCCTTGCCCAGGCAGAGCTTGCAGAGGGGATGAGCCTTCAACTGGCTACTGCGGCGCCGTTGCCAGCGCGCGGTTCCGTAGAGCTTCCTATAGGCCTGTGCTTCCTGACTGCGGTGATCGCTCATGGTCATCACCCGACAAACAACATTTGATATTTCGGAGCCGGCGCCTCGGTGTGCGTGCTGGCTACGCTCATCGCCATGGCGAGCGCCACCATTCCGTCGATGCGACCGTGGGACTTCTGCTTCGAAAGCTTACGGTTGCCGGCCGGATCGATCTGCACCGTTGCATTGGCTGCGCACATGCCGAGAACGGGGTGATGGCCATGGGCGAGCTTGCGGTTGAGGATGACGCTTTCGAGATCCCGCAAGGCCGGTGACATGGATTGGAATCCCTGGCCCATCGGCTCGAAAACCGCCTTATCGCCTTCGAGTTGGGCATCGGTGAAGCCAACCTTGGAAAGCCAGGGCTTCAGGTGCCGCCAGTTCCAGCGATCAAAGGCAATCTTGCGCACGTCTAGCCGATCGAAGATGGCCGCCAGTTCGTCGGCGATATATTCGTAATCGACTGTCGGTCCTGGTGTCGTCTGAAGGTGGCCTTCCTTGGCCCACACGTCATATGGGACGCGATCGGCGCGCGCCTTCTCCCTGATGTTGGCCCCAGGCAGCCAAAACGTCGGCTTCACGTTCCAGACACCATCCACGGGCGCAACAAGCACCAAGGCGGTGAGGTCGGACACTTCGGAGAGGTCGAGCCCACCATAGACCGGACGGCCCTTGAAGTCGTCGAGCACTGGCCCAGAGCAGTCACTCCATGCACCGCGTGATATGAACGGGCTCGATGCCTCGACGCGTTGGTTCAAGGTATAATTGCGGAACAGCGGTTCCTGGCTCGGCAGCCGCTTGGCATTTTCGGCCTGCTTGCGGATCTCGTCGGCATTGAGGAAATCGCCGAATGCAGGGTTGGCCTGCTGCAATGCCTCAACCGAGAACGGATCGGCTGCCATGTCCGCGCTATACAGGCTGATGACGGTGTGGGGATCATGCCCGGCCAGCGCGTCATCGATCAGGATCGAGAGCAGATCGCCATCATTCGGTGCCTGGGTGCTGATGATGACCGACATAGGAGCGTCATGCGCGCCCATCGCGTTTTCGATGGCATTGTAGAGTTCCGAGACCGGGCCGCGCACCTGGCCTAGCTCGTCGTGAACGGCAAAGATGGGGCTCTGCCCGTGGGCGGTGGATGCGTCGGCCGAGAGCGCACGATAGAGCGTTCCCAAGCCTGGGCAGTGAAGTTGCTTATTCGCGTCGCGGATGACGATGGCACGGTCCATGACGGGATTCAGCCGCACCATTTTCGCAGCGAGGTTGAACAGCACGGCAGCCTGTTCCTTGCTTTGCGCCGTCGATGGCAGCTGAGTGTTGGGGATGGCTTCCGGGCCGCAGAGGTGCAGCAACAGAAGGCAGCCGGCGAGCGAGGTCTTGCCGTTCTTCTTACCGAAACTGATGATCGCAAGGCGCGTGCCGTGCGGGTTGTCGTAGATCTTGCGCAGATCGTCCCGCTGCCAGTCGCGAAGCTTGATCGGCTTGCCGATGTCCTTCCCCTCTGGCACGCGACAGAAGGATTCGATCCACCGGATATTGCGCTCGGCCCTCGATTCCGGGCCGCTGCCGAGCCGGTGCTCGGGCGCCAACTGCTGCCGTAGCTCGAAGGCTTCCGGCCAAGCCTGGGACCATGCCGTGCCGTCATACGCTGCCCAGGAAGGCGGCTGCGGGCCGTCAACGTCCAAGGGGCTCGGCTGCCACGGGCGAAGGCCCAGAACCGTCCCTAGCGCCTCGTGGTCGCCAGCCTTGAATGCTGCGACTGCCTGCGCCGAGATGGTCTGTTTCTTCGAGATCCGCCTCTTCACTGGCATCAGCGTCTATTGCTCCTGATGGCCGGTGGACGAGTGCCTTCGGTAGGCGCCTCAAAGTCCAGGTCCAACTCGCGAAGCAGCCTGGCGAACCCGATCTTGCTATCTCTCTCAATGGCAATTTCCGGCCGCACCTTTGGGCAGCCCCTTGCATCGACGTAGGTGAGACCGTGCCGGCCGATCGCGCTCCTGGCTGCCTGCATCCTGTCCCAGCTTTCGGCCGCAGCCTGCAGAAGCCGCAGGTGATGGCTCTCAAGCTGGTATTCGGAGACGATCTGCTCCCACCAGCGCTTTGTCGGCGCGGACAGGTGCGAGGGAGCAGCCGGCGCCTTGGCCGTGGCCATATAATCGACACCGGTTGAGTTGTCGGTTACAACCGAGAGGTCTGCCTGTGAACGAGGTCCGCGAGCGCCCATTTTATCTCACCTCAAATGCTGGTTTGCGTTGAACCGGGGCACGGGAACGCAACGGAAAACGGCCGCAGCGGTCCACGAGGGGATCGACCTTCGGACCTGATCGCCCCCCCCGCCGGGTATGGCCCAACCCTCTCTCGGACCTCGCGGCAGACCGTGCATGCCTCATCGAAGGTCAGGCCGAAGTTGCGCCTCATCAGTTCATAGGGTGAGCCGGCTGGCCCGCGCCTATCGGCTTCATGCTCCACAAACCATGTGATGGCTTCGGCCAGGTGTCCGCTGCCTGCGGGTTTGTTGTCGTTGGTCGCCTGCATCATTGCACCTTGAGCGCTGCGGCCTTGGGATCGATCGCATACCGCTTGATGGTATCGACGATCATGGCTTGCTCGCTCTCGTTCGGCCGGCGTTCGTACTTCTCGTAGAAGGCGTTCACGACTGACTTGGCGATGTGCTTGATCTGCTCGCGTGTCATTGGCGGCGAAGCCCCGCTGGCTCAATGGCGTTCTCGGGGACGTGGTGAAAGCGCTGGGTAGCGACCCACATCAGCATGCTTTCATCTTCGCTCGGGCATCGGCCTTGGGTTGCAATGAAACGCTTGAGGCAACCGTTCATCGTGGCGACAAGGATCTTCGGATCTTCCTTCCAATCCTCGCCCCTGCCGGTGATGTGCATGCTCTCGATAGTTGCTGGCTTTGTCATCGCGACGCGTCCTTCCCGTCTCGTCCTGCTTTGACGGCAAGCCGCCACCCTGCAGCGCCATTGCCGGGCACGATCCCCGATCCCGCCAGTTCACAGTGCCAGAGGCTGCCTGAATGGGTGACGAAATGGCCGCGCTTGTATCTTTCGTCTGCCTTCCAAACCCCTTTGTATTCGAAGGACCGCTCTTCCAATTGCTTGACGCGCTCTTCGAGCGCCTTGCATCGCTCACCCAGCCAAATGAACTGCGCCTTCGAGACGCCGATGGTGGTGCAGGCAAAGTCCAGGCCGATGCGCGTATCCGGATGCAGACCATCCTTCCGGAAGTTGTCCATGGCCTGGGCGACGCAAATCTCCACCAGGTCCAACAGCCCTTCGGCGAAGGTGCTGTGATTGTCCTCTGTCCTGACAACGCTGGGGTATTTGGGCTGCTGCCGGCGAAGAAGCTTCTCATCGATCTGCCATGCACGATGCTGGGAAGGAGCCGCTTGTTTCGACTTGGGAGAGATGATCTCCGCTGCTTCACCGATCTCGATCCCGAACCGCTTGTCGCGTAGCTGATCGATCAGGCCGCTGATCGTGCCGATCTCGGTGCCGAGACGCTTCTGCAGATCAGTGTTCTGGTCGAGCGCATGCAGGCGCATGTCGGCATCGAGTACCGCCTTCTTCTCAGCCTTCTGGCGATCGAGGCGCGCGATCTCGCTATCGACCTTCGCAAGGTCGGCTTGTCGCGGATCGACAATGGGCGGTTTGCGCGTTGCCATGGCTTCAGATCTTCTCGCCGTAGGCCCGGAAATAGGCCCGCTTCAATTTGGCCACGACAGGGCTGTTGAACTCGTCGAAGCCGGCGCGATCGAAATTGCGGATCTTTTCTCGATCTGCGTATTTCGCTGCCCAATCGATGATCTTTGATCGTACCTGCTGTCGGCCGTCGAGCCGCACCACGCGAACAGGCTTCGGTCGAACTGATTTCATGCGCGGCGTCCTTTCGAAATCATCTTGGTGATGGTCGTGTCGACGGCTAGCTGTATGAGTCGCTTGGCATCGTGCGCGCCACTGACAAGGGCTGGCATCTCGACGCGAACTTCGCGAGCTTCGGCGCCGAGCGCGGTGGCGACGTCCAGCAGCCCCAGTACCTCATCGATGTGATGCTTGATCAGCACGCCGAGGCCTTCGATGTCACTGGCGAGGGTAACGCCTACATGCTCGCGATAAGCCGCCCTAAGCTCGTCCAAATCGGCACGTGCCTCTTGATCGCGGGCTGTGGCCGCGATGATCTCAGTGGCGAGATTGTCGAGCGTCTCGCGCAATACATCGTCCGTAAGCCGGGGCTTTGCAGAATGCTGGACCGTGGCTTCTAGTTTGAAAGTCTCTCGCCGTTCGGTCAGACGCCGCAGATCCGATGATGCTCGCCTGGCCTCCTCCGCAGCGATGGAATATCCCGCACTCGGTCGTGGAAGCTTCAAAGTGCGCCGAAAATAGGCTGCGTCATGTTCTGCTGATTTCAGTCGGGCAAGCATTCAGGGCTCCAGGCAAGATGGAATTCCAATCACGCCGGAGATTCTACCACGAAGGCAATAAGCGTAACCGCCAACCGTAATTATGCGTATTGATCGAGGAAGGTCGTCCATGCGCGTTCGAATGCCTCTCGAACTTTCGCGGGACTGTGTTCATCTTGCATGTTGAGGTCGCCGGCCTCGATCATTGCTTCTCGCAGCGGCTTGTCGATGATCACCTCAGCCGCCAGTGTTTCGAGACGGCCGACACGGTGCTTGAAGTGCAAGTTCCGGCAGTTCACGCCACAGAACTTTGCATCGCTCCTCTTGCCGGCGAGGCTGGCGTTGCATTGCTGACAGCTTCGCGCCTCCGTCATCCGACGATCTCCACGATGAGCGCATGCGGGAAGGAATCCTTCCGGAGGTCGTGAGCTTCCCACAGGGCGCTGTCCCGATTGGGATGAGCGCTCCTATAATCTTCCTCGGTGTAGCCACCACCAGGAACCGTTAGCGCATAAGCGCCATCGGGCCGGCCGACAGGTTCGACAATGATCTGGAAATTGTCGTTGGCTGGCTTCATGCAGACTCCGAAACGAGGCGAACACCAGGACCGCCGTTGCCTGAATAGTTGCCGTCGAAAAATTGGCAGCCGCCACCTTCAAGAGCCGCTTGCACGGTGGCCAGCGTGTGCGCGCGCATGTTGGGAATCCCATCGGTCTGTTCGGCACGGGAAAGGGTAGCGTAGTGAACGCCGGAGGCGTCGGCCAACTTCTGAGTTGTCCAGCCGAGAAGAGCGCGGGCCGCCCGAATTTGAGATCCAGTGATCATGCGCGCCTCCGCTCGGGCAAATAGGTCACAGGCGCGTCGTAGCGCTGCTTCGGCCAGGCGTCGTCGTATTCATGAATGCGGGACATCAACTTGGCGGCGAAAGGTTCGCACCAATCGTAGATGCGAGCTGTTGGCCGTGCCGCTGCCCATTCGAATAGATCGAGCTGACAGGGACAATTCGCCGAACGGTCGCCGAACGGTCGGGAGGCTTTTGCTAGCAGATGCTCCGGTTTGCTAGCATCGGTAACGTTACGCAGCGTTTCTGTCATGCTGCCAGCCCTCCAGAGTGTGTGTCCGTAACGGATATTAATGTAAGATTAGACCCTTCCCCTTCTTCTATCCTGCCTCTCACCTGCCTGCCCGGACCAAGCCGATAGATGTAATGGTCACGGTTCCCCCTGGGCTGGCTTACGCAGATCAGCAGTTCCAGGTCGATGAGAAGGTCTATCGCGTCATAAATCTGCCGGCGGCCGTTGCTCATGCGGCCCGACTTGCGAAGTGCGTCGGGAACCAACGCAAATGTTGCCCCTGGCTTGTGCCCGTGATCGGCCAAGACCAAGTTGTAGAGCAGCGAGGCGGTGCCTTTTACGATGTTTATGGCTCTAAGCGTGGCCTTGCCTTTTCTCGCCGTCGCGATCAGGTCGATAGCTGATCTCTGAATTTTCACGGCCGACCTCCTTCCGCTCCAGAGTTCGCGCTTTTCGCGCAGATCCCAATACCAAGCGGCAATCGATGCGACCTTGTCATCGGGAAAGTCTTCGGGCTGCTCGACCTCCCAGTCCCGAAATCCCAACAGATCGGCGAGGACCTCATCGAAAGTATCGGCGACCAAGGCCAACTGGTGCGCGCGACGCTTGAGACTCTTCTGTCTAGAGCCGACGGGAAACCGGCCATCGGCATTGCGCTGAACTGGTGCGTCATCGGCACCGCGATCTTGGAAATTTGGAAGTTCCGCGACGGACACAAGCCGGCCGAGCGGTCGATAGATCGTCCCGTCGGGTCGTTGAGAGAGGGCACCAACAACGAAGTCATTACCGCCAGCCTTGAAATCGATCCGGATGCCCGGGAGGTCGATCGTCGGCGGCTTCGGCCCCTCATGCCGGAAATAGAGGTGGAAGCCGCGGCTGGTCTTGGTGAGTGCAGGCGACGATCCGAACCGTGTCTCGACATAGGCCCGCGCCTCGGGTGTGTCGGTGTCGACGTCGATGACAAGCATGCCGGAGAGCCGGATCCCAAATGTCCTGCTGCCGGCGGCGGCCAGTCGATCAAGGACACGCGCAAGAGGGAGGCGGCCGCGATCCTTGAATGCGACGATAGGCTTCTTGCCGTCATCGCCGCCGAGCGGCAGGAGCGAAAACCCGGCGCCGTACAGTCGTCCAATTTCCGCTGTGAGAGTTGAGGGTAAGCTTGCATGGACAGCCCCATCGGAATATGTTTCGGGACCTACCAGTTGGTTGTGAACTCCTTCTGCCGCCGGCTCTGTGCCACCAGGCCGGCGGTTTTGCTTTCGCGCCGCGATCATGCCGCACCGCCATTTCGGCGCAGACGCGCATGATGGCGGGCGTGACAGGCTCTGCACCAGAATTTCACGTCCAGTGCGCGGCGGTGATCGTCGTGATGAGCATCGAGCGGCTTCTCTTCCCCGCAGCTTTCACAACTTGAAGGCTTGACCAGGATGCCTCGGCGGATCGCACTGGCGACGGCGACATGCGACCAGCGCTCCAGCGGGTGCCTGAGCCGCCACCGCTCTTGGGGTGAGACCTTTTCTGGGATCTTTTCAGGAACCATCATGACGCCCTCCAGCCAGATAGGATCGACTGCAGGGACTCCAGTTCGGCTGCGTTTACGGTTTCACAGCGCGCCCAGGCTTCGGGCTCTATCAGGCTCTCGACTTCGCGCTCGACGCATTCGCGCAGGTCGCGAGGGTCCATCGCGTCCAATTCCCAGCACTTCGTCCCGTGGTTCTGAACGAACCATCCATGACGCTTGTCGGCGCGCTTGTCGGCCGCCGGGAACGATGGAAGTCCGGGCGTCTGCTCCGGCCTCAGGGCGATACGAACGAACTTGACGTGGTGACCGCCATACTCCTCGAGCCGCCGCGGCAGATCGCATTCGGACATGTACAAGCCGCTCGGATCGAAGTCGCCGCAGTAAAGGACGACCAGGTCGCGCCCGTCATCATCCTTGGCGATGTCGTTGACGGCTGTCGCGCTGGCGAAGCCGTGCATGACGCGGAAGCCGACCGCGTAGTGGTCGAGCACCGGCTTAAGCACCCCGCGAACGGTTCCCTTCTCCGACCACACCTCGACTCGATAGGGTTGCTGGTTCCAGAAGTCGCGGCGGTAAGACCGCGCTACCGCCCTGGCATACTGTGCAGGATCGTCCCAGGTCGAAACGCGTTCCAGCTCGCGCGTCTCATCAACGATCCAGTCCCAGGGAATATCACCTTGTTCTCGCGCGATGCGCAGCAGGCGGTAGACCTTGGCCATGTCGTTGGTGGACATCGACGAGATCAGCCCGGCCGTGAACAGCTTGTAGCCGATGCCGCGTCCGGTGATCGGCTGCACCGCCTCGGCGATGTTCCGCATCTCTTCGATCAGATCGAGCGAGGCCTTCGCCATGCCGCGACCTTTTTTCAATCCCGGTTGAAAATACTCGGTCGTCGTCATTATGCCGCCCTCGCCAAGATCATGTTGGCGGCGGCAATGGCCCTACAGGCTTCGGAAGCCGAAAGGCCGAAGCGCTCTCTCAACAGCGGCACTGTCGGCCGTTCGCGCTGGCGCCGGGGAGTGGAGGCCAGCCATACGGCAGCCTCGTCGATGCGCGGGTTGTGTTCCTCGTCGAGACAGCTCATGCGGCATCCCCGGTGAAAAACGCCCGGAGCTTGCCGCGCTCAGCTACCCACTGACTGCCGACCTTCCTGGCCGGCAGCAAACCTTGCTCCAACATGTGGAAGGTCTGTCGGGGCGTCCTGTTGATCTCTTTCCCGATCTCGACTGCGCCCCAAACTACGTCGATCCCGCTGGGCTCTGACACTGCCGTCATCCTGCGCCTTTCACCATTTGATAACGATTCTTATTTTGTTCATGTACCAATAAATGTCAATTGCTGTTACCATACAGTAGTCACTTGCAATGGTTCAAGGCGTGTGCAACCACTGCGGAAACTTTCTGGGGATAATTGCAATGGCGGCTGACAAAGAGAGCACCCAACGGCGGGTGTACGTCCTACCCACGGAACTGGTGGAGCGGATCACCAAGTTTCAGGCTGATATGAAGCTACAGTCAGAGGTGGAGGCTGCACGTCGTCTGCTAGACGAGGCACTGAAACACCGGGACGATGCTGAAGCCATCACGCGCCGATTTATCGAGCGCCTGAAGGACACGCGGATGATGTCTGATATCGCGAAGGACGTATTAGTGGGCCACCCACTGATAAATCAGATCAAGATGACCACGTCCACAATAACGTTCGGCATGACGACCGGCGACGTTGTCACCGTCTATCAGGACGGCACCGCTTCTGTGCAGGACAGGCATAAGCGAAGCTTCAATATAAACACTGACGGCACCCGCACCACAGACGAGATTCCTTTTTAGGTGAGTAGAAGCTATGTCGATACGCAAGCGGACGTGGACGACCACCAAGGGCGAGATGAGAGAGTCCTGGATCATCGATTACTTCGACCAGGACCGGAAGCGCGCAATTAAGACGTTCGCGACCCGCAAAGAAGCCCGAGAGTGGGAAACCACCATGCGCGGGGAGGTGAGGGAGAAGCGCCACGTCATCGCGTCCAAATCGTTGACCGTGGCAGAGGCCGGCGCCGAATGGCTGAAGGCGGTCGAGCATGGCCGCGACGATCGGGAGCCGGCAGAGAAGGCGACGCTACGAGGCTATAAGCATCACCTCGATGCGTATATCACGCCCGCTATTGGCACTAAGAAACTCACAGACCTTGCAAAGGCCGATGTCGTAACGTTCCGCAACGATCTGCTCACCAAGCTGACGCGCGCGACGGCAAAGAAGGTGCTGCAGAGCCTTAAGGGTCTCTTGTCGGAAATGGTCCATCAGGATCGCGTCGGGGTTAACATCGCGTCTGCGGTCAAGATCGGCATCGGTGGCCGTCACGCGGAAGAGGTTGTGATCCCGTCGATCGCCGAGATCAAGCTCATCCGCGCCAAGGCTAAGGAATTGCCGCTGGTGCGCCGCGGCATGATCGAGACGGCCATTCACACCGGTATGCGCGCGTCCGAGATCAGGGGGCTGCCTTGGGATGCTGTCGACCTGAAAGCCGGCACGATCGAGGTCCGACAACGCGCAGACGAATACGGCGTCATCGGCCCGCCGAAGTCGAGGGCAGGGAAGCGCACCATCACTCTGCCGGCCGACCTCGTGTCGCTTCTGAAAGAGCTAAGGCTCCAGGCAGGCAAAAACGAACTGGTGTTCCCGACTGAAGCCGGTACGCCCTGGCTGTTGTCGAACTTCTACGCCCGCGTCTGGACGAAGCTGTTGAAGGATGCCGGGGTCAAGCCTGTCGGCTTCCATAGCCTGCGGCATTTCCATGCCAGCATGCTCATCGACAGTGACGCGAATCCGAAAGAGATACAGACCGAGCTAGGCCACTCCTCGATCCAGATGACCTATGACTTGTACGGCCATTTGCTCAGATCGAAGGACAGCAACGCCAAGCAGAAGGACCGCGCCGAGGCCCTGGCGAAACGTCTGTAGAACACTCACTGCGACACAAAAGGCCTGTTTTGCAACATGGCCATTGAAAACAAAGCGCTTTTCGCTCTCATGAGCAGATCAGATAGATCATGTTCGGGCCGGGTGTGAGCACCATGCCAAGGCAGATCAGCGCGAAGGTCAAATGGTTGGCGGCGTTGGGCATGCTCGATCTCCAGCACCTGCGGCAGGGAAGGCCCGATGCCGGCGGGTACGGACATGTGCCTTGTGCCGCGCACGAGCGCAAGGGACTTGCCGGCGCCGTTCGTTGCGCCAGGGCGGGCAGTGCCGCAGGCTTTGGCAGCCTTTCTACTCACCGACGATCGAGGCTGCCGGACGAGGCGAGGTTATAGGATCGGCATGACGAAGGACGATCTTCCACGCGCCTTTCTCCCGCCGAAATATAGTGGTGGTTCGAAGTGCGATCGGAACCAGCTTGTCGCTGCCGCCGACCTTGGATCGGACCCGCTCGATCTCGATGATGTAACCCAAGTCGGTCGTTGCGTACTCGGAAATTCGGTCGAAGCCGATAATCTCTCCGTCTCGGTAGTTGGTAGCGGCACGGTCCATCGTTTCGGCAGCCTTCTTCCATCCTTTTGCCGGCGGGCCGAATGGATTGGCGATGACGACGTCATCCCGTTGTGAGAAGAGACTTTTCAATGGTTCGGGATTGCCCTTGACGAAGGCATCCAGGGCTAAATGATCCTGCTCGATGAGTTTCGCGAGGTCTGACAGCATCTCAGCATCCTCCGATGAAGGGGAAAGAGAATACTATCTGAAATCAAGCCCCTGATCCTGCCTTTTCGCTTCTTGGCGCGCCGGTGTCAGTTTATGTCCCTTACCCCACCACGCGCAAATTCGATAGCTCGTTCGCAATCTCCTTGAAATTGTCGGACAGCGTCGCGCCGGTTGCATTCCAGAAAAGCTTGGCGGGCTTGCTGGGGTCGGCGGGATCCTTGCGGAAGCGGGAGTCGGATGAGCAGGTCTTCAGAGCGTCCATCGCCTGCTTGTCGCCGGCGTCGGTCGCGGACATGTCGAGCGCAACCGTCATCACCATGATGTTGGCCGCCTTGGCGTGGTCGCAGAGCTTGGCCATCTGCTCGTTGAGCGCGTTGGTGTAGTTGCCCGAGGAATAGTTGAACTGGCCGATGTCGCTGGAGGTGCCGCCGAACAGGCGGGTGACCGAGGTGCCTTTGTAGCCGACGCCGGTATAGCCGTAGGCCGCATAGGTCGATTTGTTGCCGGCCGGATCGGAGTTCACCGTCGAATAGGTGTTCTCGCCGTCGGTAAGCACGATGACGACCTTGTCGTTGCCGCGTTCGGTCTCCGGCCGCCCTTCGGTGAACGGCGCCGTGCTGGACACGGTGCGCCAGCCCCAGGCCATGCCTTCCGGCACGTTGGTGTTGCCGTTGGGCTGCATCAGGTCGACAGCCGCCTTGATCGCGGCCAGCCCGTCCGCGGTGGTGACGTCGGTGAGCGGCGTGACCGGCGTCGTGGTGCAGCTAAAGTTGGGACCGGCGCCCGTTGCCAGCACAGGCGCATTGATCGGCCGCGGCATGAAATATTTCGCCATGTTGGATTGGCGCGTCTTGCCGGTGGTGCTCGACGGATCGTCGTTCCACCAGCTGTTGGCAGCGCCGTAGGTCACCGGGTTCGGCTCGTCGGGATCTTGCGTCACCTTCCAGTGGTTGCCGGGTTCGTCGGGCGCGAACGTCGGCACGAACATTGTTGCCGGGTCGCCGACGCCGATGCCGGTGTTGTTCGGCCCGCCGGACGCAGGCGTATCGTCGACATTGTAAGGGTAGGGACGCACTTCGACGCAGCCCTGCCAGCTCGCGAACGGGCCGTAGGTGTCGTTGTAGTCGTATTCGTTGTGGCTTCGCTTGCAGGTGTTGTTGGACCGGTATTCGTCGCAGACGACGCGCTTGCTGCCGACGATGCGCTCGTGGCTGGTGACCACCTTCATGTCGCGATAGACCGAAAAGCGGGTCAGCGCCTGGCCTTCCTCGGTCCCCCAGCCGGTGCCGTTCTTGTACCAGATGCCGTTGATCTTCTGGGCGTTCTTGTCGGCGGCGTTGAGTGTCGACCAGTCGAAATTCTCGTTGGCGATCGGCGACAGCCCGTAGACATCCATCCAGGAGGCGTTGTCGTTGTCCGGCCCGACATTGACCGAAGCCGCGAAGGGCACCAGGCTGAACTGGACCGGCTTGTCGATCTGCTTGATCTGCGCCGCCTGCTGCGCAAGCGTGTCGACCAACTGCTTGGCGGCCTGTTTGAGCAGGTCGATGCGCTTCTGCCCCGTGCCGGATCCTTTCGTCGACATCGAGCCCGAATTGTCGAGCACCATCGCCACTTCCAGTGTGTTCTTCAAGCGCACCTGTGACTTCATCTCGAGCTCAACGGGCTTTTTCGCGTCGACTTCGTCGACGCCGACGAGCATTGCCGAAGCCGGATAGAAATAGGGATGGTAGGTAAGCGTGGCGCTCATTGTCAGCAAGCCGCCGCCGGCCTGGCTGGTGGGTAGGGTGATGTTGAGCGCTACGTCCGCGGGGTCGATGGTGTTGAGGTTGGCGTTGAAGAAGTCGACGGCATAAGCCTTGATCTGGTCGTCGGTGGCGCCCTCCGCCAACCGCCTCGCGGCGGCAAAGTTCGCCGCATCGAGCGCGTTGAGCACCATCTGTTTCTGACGGTTGAGTTCGGTGAAGTCGACCGCGATTGCCAGGGCGCCCATGAGCGGCACCATGGCGATCGCCGTCATCAGGGCATAGTTGCCGCGCCGGTCGCGGCAAAAGCGAAGCCAGAATTCGCGCATCTTCAGCAAGCGGTTGCTCTTTCGGATCAACTGACGATGCGCAGGTTCGACAATTCGTTGCCGATCGCCTTGAAGTCGTCCGAAAGCGTGGCGCCGGTCGAGTTCCAGAATAGCTTCGCGGGCTTGCTCGGGTCGGCCGGGTCCCTGCGGAAGCGGGAGTCGGAAGCGCAAGCCTTCAGCGCAGCCATGGCCTTCTTCTCGTCCGCCTTGGTGTCGACCAGGTCGAGCGAGACCGTCATCACCATGATCCCGGCCGCCTTGGCGTTGGCGCACAGCGTCTGCATCTGTTCGTCAAGCGCGGCGGTGTAGTTGCCGTCCGTATAGGTGGTCTTAGGCACCGCGGTGCTCGTATTCATGAACAGGCGCGTGACGCTTGCCAGTGCGGAATTGACTTTGCCTGTATAGCCATAGGCCGCATAGGTGGAACGGTTGTTGGCGTAACTGCCATCGCTGATTGCGCTGTAGGTATTGGCGCCGTCGGTCAGCACGATTACGACCTTGTCGTTGCCCTTTTCGTTGTTTGGCCGACCTTCGGTGAAGGGCTCGTTGCTTGAGACTGTCCGCCAGCCCCAGGCGAGCCCCTCGGGTACGTTCGTATTGCCAGTTGGCGCCATAGCATTGATGGCGTCAGTCAGTTGCTGCTTCTGCGCACTCACCGTGACGTCCTTGAGGGGCGTGATTGGACTGGTGGTGCAGGCTGCGTTCGGGCCGTCACCAGCACCGGCCGAAGTCGAACCGTAAGGCTTCACCAGAAAGTACTTCCGCATGTCCGATTGCCGCTGAACAGCGGTTGGGTTTAATGAATAGGGCCAGTCTGCCCACCAATTGTTCTCGTAGCCGTAGCTCAAGCTGTTGACATCGTTCGTGCCGTCGCGGTTGAAGTCGCGCCACAGCGTGCCGGGTTCGTCCGGAGCGAACATGGGCACAAAGAGCGTCGCAGGATTGGACGTGGTCGGCGTCGTGTCGTCGTCGTTGTAGGGATAAGGCCTCGCTTCGACGCACCCCTGCCAACTCGCATAGCGGCTGGTGGTGTAGACATATTGCGGGTCAGTCCAATGTCCGTCGGTGCATTTGCCCTTTTTGTTGTACGCGTCGCAGATGTACTGCTTTGAGTTCGGCACCTCTTCGCGACCCGATTCCACGGTCATGTCGGCATAAAGGCTGAAGCGGGTCAGGGGCTCACCCTTGGTATCGCCCCAACCGTCACCGCGTTTGTACCAGGCGCCATTGACCTTCTCGGCGTACTTGTTCGGATCGTTGGCGGCGCTCATCGTCGTCCAGTCGAAATTCTCGTGCTGGACCGGGGAGATACCATCTTGATCCATCCAGCTGTCGCCGTCATGCGTCGGCCCGACATTGACCGAGGCAGAGAACGGAACCAGCGAGAACTGCACTGGCTTGGAGATCTGCTTCATCTGCTGGGCCTGCAGCGCCAGCGTGTCGACCAACTGCTTGGCGGCGGCTTTTAGCAGGTCAATACGCTTCTGCCCGGTTCCCGAGCCCAGGGTCGACATCGATCCGGAATTATCCAGCACGAGCGCCACTTCCAGCGTGTTCTTAAGTCGGATTTCCGACCTCGCCGAAACATTGACTACGTGGTCGCCCGCAGTCCCGCCGAGCAGCATCGCCGCCGCCGGCAGGAAATAGGGGTGATATTTCAGGGACGCCTCCAGGACCAGGGTGCCGCCGCCGGCATTGTTGTTGGGCAGCGTGACGGTCAGCGTCGTGTTGGCCGGAGACACGTGCCTGAGATTGGCCTCGAAGAACTGCTTGGCGTAGGCCTTCGCGTCCGCGTCGCTCGCTCCGCTGACGATCTGTTGCGCTGTCGCGACCCCAGCAGCATCTAGGGCGTTGAGCGTCTCCTGCTTCTCTCTAACCAGTTCCGTAAAATCGACGGCCAGTGCCACGGCACCCATCAGCGGCACCATCGTGATGACTGTCAACAGGGCGTAGTTGCCCCGCTTGTCGCCTATAAATCTGCCGATCATTGCGCTCAGCCCCCGCAAAAGACCCATACCGGTATACGACCATGGTCCTAGTTCGGTGCTACCATGGTCATAGATCCTTAAATTTCAGCTTGCCCGAAACGTTCAAGCACGCACCGCCATTTTGACGGGGTGTTAACCCTGCGCTTCCGAACGGGCGTGGTCGCGGCTCGTCCCGGCGGCGATGGCGAAAGCTGGTGACAGGACGGAGCGCTTCGGTTATGCGGGACCGGCCGTGGCGGCCTCCGAACTAAAAGGATGGCTGTCGCGGCTTTGCCTAGACCAGTCTCAGGATAACGGCATGGCGGACTCGCCAAACATCATCGCTTCGCTCACCGATCTGACGGAAAACTACGCGGCCATCCTGTGCGACGTATGGGGCGTGGTGCACAATGGCGAATGGCACTTCCCCGTCGCCGCGGAGGCGCTTGCCCGGGCGCGCGCGGCAAAAGTGCCGGTGGTGCTGATCACCAATTCGCCGCGGCGCAGCGCCGACGTCGTTGCGCAGATGCATGCGATCGGCGTTCCGGCTGAAGCCTACGACCGTGTCGTCACCTCGGGCGACGTCACGCGCGACTTGATCGCCGAGGGTCCGAGAAAGATCTTCCACATCGGGCCCGAGCGCGACTTCACCCTCTATGACGGCTTGGACGTCGAAATCGTGGAGGAATTCGAAGCCTCCGGCGTCGTCTGCACCGGGTTCTACGACGACGAGGTGGAGAAGCCCGCCGAATACGCGGAACTGCTGCAGCGGCTGCGTGCCCGCAATCTGCCCTTCATCTGCGCCAATCCCGACATCCTGGTCGAGCGCGGCGAGCGCACCATCTGGTGCGCCGGCGCGCTGGCGCGCGACTACGCGCAGCTTGGCGGCCGCACGCTGATCGCCGGCAAGCCCTTCGCGCCGATCTACAACCTCGCCATGAAGGAGGTCGCCGGGCTGCTCGGCCACGCGGTCGAGCGCAAACAGGTTCTCGCCATCGGCGATGGCATGATGACCGACGTCAAGGGTGCCGCCGACAACGGGTTCGACGTGCTCTATGTCTCGGGCGGGATTCACGCCCGCGACTATGGCGACCCGCTGCGGCCGGATCCCGAAAGGCTGGCGGGATTCCTAGCAACGTACGGATATCGGCCGGCCGCCGTCATCCCGCGGCTGCAATAGGCGCCGGACCATGACGGGCGCCCCGACATCACGCAGGTCGACATGACGCACGATTTCGAACGCATTTCGGCGGTCACGCCGTTGCCCGGGCATCTGCGCGGCGGCGTCGTGGCGATCGGCAATTTCGACGGCGTCCACCGCGGCCATCTGTCGGTGCTGGAGCGGGCGCTGGCCGAAGCCGGCCGCCGCGGCGTGCCGGCCCTGGTGCTTACCTTCGAGCCGCATCCGCGCAAGGTGTTCAGACCGGACGTGCCGCTCTTCGTACTGACGCCGCCGCCGATGAAGGCGCGGCTCCTGGCCAGGCTCGGCTTTGCCGCCCTCGTCGAGCAGCCGTTCACGCGCGACTTCGCCTCGCTCTCGGCCGAGGCATTCGTGACCGATGTGCTGGAAAACAGGCTGGGCGTCAGCCATGCCGTCACCGGTTTCGACTTCCACTTCGGCAAGGACCGCCAGGGCGGCCCGGCCTTCCTGATGGCGGCAGGCGAGCGCCACGGCTTCGGCGTCACGCTGGTCGACGCCTTCCGCGACGAGGGTGCCGAGGTGGTCTCGTCCAGCCGCATCCGCGCCCTGCTTTGCGAAGGCAAGGTCGAGGAAGCAGCCGGCCTGCTCGGCTATCGCTTCACCGTCGAGAGCGAGGTGATCGGCGGCCAGCAGCTCGGCCGCACGCTTGGCTTTCCAACCGCCAATATGAAACTTTCGCCGGAAGCCACTCTGAAGGAAGGCATTTACGCCGTCCGCTTGCGCCGCGCCGATGGCACGCTCCATGACGGCGTCGCCAGCTTCGGCCGCCGTCCGACCGTCGACGATAATGGCGCGCCGCTGCTCGAAACCTATGTCTTCGACTTCTCCGGCGATCTCTACGGCGAGATCTGCCAGGTGTCGTTCTTCAGCTATCTGCGCCCCGAGCTCAAATTCGATGGGCTCGATGCGCTGGTCGTGCAGATGAAGCGCGACGAGGCCGAGGCGAGGGCGCTGCTTGCAGGTGTGCGTCCGCTATCGGAGCTGGACGCCGCCATCTGTTGCTGAGGTCTGGCAGGCGCGGTGGCGAAGAGAAGCGTCAGAGCGCCTGCGTCCGGCTAGCAGATTGCAAACCTTGGCGATTGGCGAAACGCCCTCTCATGTCGTCATCCCAGGGTCTTCGCGACGGAGCTTCGCTCCTGCTTCGCCCTGGGATGACGATCTTAGGCAGGCTTCGGCCGATCGCGAAGGTCGAGTTCCCTACCGCTTGAGCGCCAGCCCGGTGGCAATGAAGCTCCAGCCTTGGAAGACCAGGTCGACGGCCAGGAACATGCCGAGCACCCACAGGCTGTTGACCGGCCAGCCCATGGCGATGATCAGGCCAAGCAGGATGGTGATGATCGCGGCTGCCAGCAGCCATCCCCAGCCTTGCTGCGGCCGGTGGTTCCAGGCGACCCAGGCCCTCAGCAGCCCGGAAGCAATGAGGGCGACGGCGAGCAGAAACGTCAACACCGCCGAGGCGAGCAGTGGGTTGTAGAACGCGAAAAAGCCGGCGACGGCATAGAGCAGGCCACTGAGCAACCAGTAGAAGAAGCGCCCCCAGGTCTTGACGCCGAAAGCATGGATGATCTCGATGACGCCCGCCATCAGCATCAGCCAGCCGACGACATAGACCGAAGCGACGGTGGCGATGAAGAGATTGCCGAAGGCGATGCCGCCGAAAATCAGCAGCAGCACGCCGAGCGCCACGAACCATCCCCATTTGTCGCGCGTGCGTCCGATCGCGTCTTCCAGGGTATTGCCTTGCAAGCTCATGGCTTCGTCTCCCTGCAGAGTTCGCCGCGCATCCTGCGGTTGAAGGAAGGTAATCCCGATGTGATCACCCGTCCAGCGCGGTGGCTATTGCCAAGATGCACCGAAGCTGGTGTCATTTGACTTTGCGCAATGGAGGTACGGCGATGAAGCGATCCTATGGGCTCGCCCTGTTTTCCTCGGCTCTCGCCCTGTCCACTGTCGCTTCGCCTCCCGCCTTCGCGGCGCAGCCCGGCGATCCGCCGGACGGCATCGCCAAGATAGAGACGGTGGTCGTCATCTTCGCCGAGAACCGCGCCTTCGATAATCTCTTTGGCCATTTTCCGGGTGCCGAGGGCATCGACAAGGCGAGCAAGGAAAGCTTGCAGCAGCGCGACCGTGACGGCTCGGTCCTGTCAGAGCTGCCGCCGGTCTGGGACGGGCTGACCGCCAAGGGCGTCACGCCGCCGGTGACGCAGGCAATGACCGAGCACCTTCCGAACGAACCGTTCACGGTGAACGACCCGAAAGGGTTCAACGTGCCGCTCAGCGTCGTGACGCATGATCTGTGGCATCGCTTTTACCAGAACCAGATGCAGATGAACGGTGGCAAGAACGACATGTTCGTCGCCTGGGCCGATTCAGGCGCCATGCCGATGAGCAACTGGGACGCCTCCAAGACCGATATGTGGGCCATTGCGCAAAAATACGTGCTCGCTGACCATTTCTTCATGGGCGGCTTCGGCGGCTCCTTCTTCAATCACCAGTGGCTGATCTGCGCCTGCGCGCCGTACTACGCGAATGCCGACAAGAGCCCGGCCAAGCCGTCGATCGCGGTGACGGACGCCAGCGGCACAGCGCTGAAGATCGCCGACAATTCGCCGAAATCGGCGCGCGACGGGATCCCGAAATTCGTCTCCGACGGCAACCTGACGCCGGATTTCTACGCGGTGAACACCATGCAGCCGCCATACCAGCCGAGCGGCAACGATCCGGCGCCCGGCGGCGATCGGCTGCTCGCGGATCCTACCAAGCCCACCACGCTGCCGCCGCAGACGGAACCGACCATCGGCGACATGCTCAGCCTCAAGCACATAAACTGGGCGTGGTATTCCGGAGCCTGGCAGTACACGCTCGACCACGGCAACAAAACACCGATCCCGAACTTCCAATATCATCATCAGCCGTTCAACTATTACGCCAATTACGCTCCGGGCACCGAGGCCAGGCGCGAACATCTGCGCGACGCCGGGTTGGCTGGCGCGAGCTTCATCCAGGCCATCGACGACGGCGCCCTGCCGCAGGTCTCTTTCTATAAGCCGCAGGGCAATCTCAACGAGCACTCCGGCTATGCCGACATCCAGGCCGGCGACCGCCATATCGCCGACGTCGTGGCTCATCTGGAAAAGAGCCCGCAATGGCCGCACATGCTGGTCGTCGTCACCTATGATGAGAACGGCGGCATCTGGGATCACGCCGCACCGCCCAAGGGCGACCGCTGGGGACCGGGCACGCGCATTCCCGCGATCATCATTTCGCCCTTCGCCAAGCACGGCTATGTCGATCATACGCCTTATGACACGACGTCGATCCTGCGCTTCATCACCGAGCGTTTCGAATTGCCGGTCCTGCACGGCATCGTGGTTCGCGACAAGGCCGTAGCCGCGCATGGCGAGCCGCCGCTCGGCGATCTTACCGGCGGGCTCGACCTGAATTGAGGGCGCGTTTTCGGAGGACCAACATGGACGCCGACCGGATCGTCGCGCTGGTCACGGCTGCCGGCATCGAGCTCACCGACCGCCGCCGCAACGCCAAAGGTGATGGTTGGTCGCTTAGCTTCTCCAGCGGCGCCACCGTTGAGGTGGGTGACGACGGATCGGCACGCGTCGCGGGGAAGGGCTCGAAGGCCGTGGCCAAGCTGCTGGACATGTCGCACGCGCCGCGCGGCAGCTAAGCCGGGCGGCCGATCTCCATGCTGGCGGTCCGCGCCGTCTCTGTTACGGATCTTAAGTCAAAATTTACCGCACTGACGCCATGCCTTCTGCGCTGCCCGGTGTTCCTGCCGGCCTGTTTCGCGTAAGGGTTGACGATGCGTATTGTCGGGACGATTCCGCTGGTTCTCGCCTCTGGCCTGATGGCCGTCACCTCTGCCCAGGCCGGCGAGGGGAGCTGGATTTCCGGCGACTGGTACCTGACGCTCGGCGCCACCGGTCTCGTTGCCCCGAATTTCGAGGGTGGCAAGAAATATATGCTGAGCGCCCAGCCCATCATCTCGCTCGGCAAGGCAGGCCCCGAGGCGCGTTTCACCTCGCGCAACGACAACATCTCGCTGGCGCTGATCGATGACGGCAGCGTGCGCGCCGGCTTGACCGGCAAGTTCCTGTTCTCGCGTTCCAGCAAGGACGAATTGCAAGGCCTTGATCCGGTGCGCTGGGGCGGCGAGGTCGGCGGCTTCTTCGAATTCTATCCGCTGGATTGGGTGCGGGCCCGGGCGGAGCTCAGACACGGCATCCGCTCCCACAACGGTTTCGTCGCCGACATCGCGGCCGACGCCTTCTACGACGTCACCCCGACCGTCCGCATATCCGGCGGCCCCCGTGTCTCCTTCGCCTCGGCCGGCTATTTCGACGCCTATTACGGCGTCAACGCCACGGAAGCTGCGGCCTCGGGCCTCAGCGAATACCATCCGGGCGGCGGGCTGAAGTCGACCGGGCTCGGCGGCGCGATCACCTGGAAAGTGACCGAGCCGATGACGGCCAGCGTCTTCACCGAATATTCGCGCCTGATGGGGCCGGCGGCGGATTCCAGCCTGGTCAAGGAGCGCGGCGACCGCGATCAGTGGACCGTTGGCGTGTCGACCACCTACCGTTTCAATTTCTCGATGTAAGTCAAAATACCGGCGCTTTGGCTTGAAATCCGCGCTTTATTCCTGCCGCGGCATCCGCTAAAAGCCACGCCATGACGAGCTTTTCGCGCCTTTTTGCGATCGCGATACGAATTACGGGCCCGGTGTTCCGGGCGGCCTGAGCGCCGCCGGAGCCGCCGGGACTTTTGCGCGCGGCCCCCTCGCGCTTTTTCCAGATCATGATAGTTCAACGCCCGAGCTATTTTGCCAACGGGCAATGCACATGGCAGACCAATGACCGACACCCCCGTGACCGATACTGCTGAAACCATCGACTATTCCAAAACGCTTTACCTGCCGCAGACCAATTTCCCGATGCGCGCCGGCCTGCCCGAGAAGGAGCCCGGCCTGGTCAGGCGCTGGCAGGACATGGAGCTTTACCGCAAGCTGCGCGATGAAGCCGCCGGTCGAGAGAAATTCGTGCTGCATGACGGCCCGCCCTACGCCAACGGCAACATCCATATCGGCCACGCCCTCAACAAGATCCTCAAGGACGTCATCAACCGCTCCTTCCAGATGCGCGGCTACGACGCCAACTACGTGCCGGGCTGGGACTGCCATGGCCTGCCGATCGAGTGGAAGATCGAGGAACAGTACCGGGCCAAGGGCAAGAACAAGGACGAGGTGCCGGTCAACGAGTTCCGCAGGGAATGCCGCGATTTCGCCGCGCATTGGATCAAGGTGCAGGGCGACGAGTTCCAGCGGCTCGGCGTCATCGGAGATTTCGACAATCCCTATACGACCATGGCCTATCACGCCGAAGCGCGGATTGCCGGCGAGCTTTTGAAATTCGCCATGTCCGGCCAGCTCTATCGCGGCTCGAAGCCGGTGATGTGGAGCGTGGTCGAGCGCACCGCGCTCGCCGAGGCCGAGGTCGAATACCAGGACTATGAGAGCGACACGATCTGGGCGAAGTTCCCGGTGGCGAGCCTTGCCCGGCCGGTCGACGCCGCCGATGCCGCGCCGGCGCTGAATGGGACGGCACTCGACCTGCTGGAGGCGCATGTCGTCATCTGGACGACGACGCCCTGGACGCTGCCCGGCAATCGCGCTGTCAGCTTTTCGCCGCGCGTCGCCTATGGCCTCTACGAAGTGACCGCGGCCGAGAACAGCTTCGGGCCGCAGCCCGGCGAGAAGCTGATCTTCGCCGACGCGCTGGCGGAGGACGCCGCTTCCAAAGCCAAGGTCACCTTGAACCGGCTTCACAACGTCTCCCCTGAACAGCTTGCAAGTCTTACGCTTTCGCATCCTTTCAGAGGACTGGGCGGCGGCTACGAGTTCCCCGTGCCGATGATCGCCGGCGAGCACGTCACCGACGATGCCGGCACCGGCTTCGTGCACACCGCGCCCAGCCACGGCCGCGAGGACTTCGATGCCTGGATGGATGCGGTGGCCGAACTCATCAAGCGCGGCGTCGACACCTCGATCCCGTTCCCGGTCGACGATGCCGGCTTCTTCACCAAGGACGCGCCGGGCTTCGGCCCGGACCGCGAGGGCGGCCCCGCGCGCGTCATCGACGACAACGGCAAGAAGGGCAACGCCAACCAGGCGGTGATCGAGGAGCTGATCAAGCGCACCGCGCTGTTCGCGCGCGGCCGGCTGAAGCACAGCTATCCGCATTCCTGGCGCTCGAAGAAGCCCGTCATCTTCCGCAACACGCCGCAATGGTTCGTCTATATGGACAAGGACCTCGGCGACGGCACGACGCTGCGCAGCCGCGCGCTGCAGGCGATCGACGACACGCGCTTCGTGCCGGCGGCCGGCCAGAACCGCATCCGCGCCATGATCCAGGAGCGCCCCGACTGGGTTCTGTCGCGCCAGCGTGCCTGGGGCGTGCCGATCGCCGTCTTCGCCGATGCCGACGGCAATGTGCTGAAGGACGAGGCGGTCAACCAGCGCATCATGGACGCCTTCGAGCAGGAGGGCGCCGACGCATGGTTCGCGCCGGGCGCCAAGGAGCGCTTCCTCGGCAACCACGACGCCTCGAAATGGCATCAGGTGACAAACATCCTCGACGTCTGGTTCGATTCCGGCTCGACGCATGTCTTCACGCTGGAGGACCGGCCGGACCTCAAATGGCCGGCCGACGTCTATCTCGAAGGCTCCGACCAGCATCGCGGCTGGTTCCACTCCTCGCTGCTCGAAAGCTGCGGCACGAGGGGCAGGGCGCCCTACGACACGGTCATCACCCATGGCTTCACCATGGACGAGGAAGGCCGCAAGATGTCGAAGTCGCTCGGCAACACGGTCGTGCCGCAGGACGTCATCAAGCAGTCCGGTGCCGATATCCTGAGGCTCTGGGTGGTGACGACCGACTATTGGGAAGACCAGCGGCTCGGCAAGAACGTGCTGCAGACCAATATCGACGCCTACCGCAAGCTGAGGAACACCATTCGCTGGATGCTGGGCACGCTGGCCCATGACGACGGCGAGGACGTGCCGCTGGACAAGATGCCGGAGCTGGAGCGGCTGATGCTGCATCGCTTGGCCGAGCTCGACGAGGCGGTGCGCCAGGGCTACGACGCCTTCGAGTTCAAGCGCATCACCCGCGCGCTGCTCGACTTCATGGTGGTGGAGCTTTCGGCCTTCTATTTCGACATCCGCAAGGACGCGCTCTACTGCGACGCGCCGTCCAGCTTGCGCCGCAAGGCGGCAGTGCAGGTCGTGCGCCATCTGTTCGAATGCCTGGTGAAGTGGCTGGCACCGATGCTGCCTTTCACGATGGAAGAGGCCTGGCTCGACCGTCACCCCGAAGTCGCCTCGGTGCATCTCGACCAGTTCCCGGCCATTCCGGATAACTGGAAGAACGAGGCGCTGGCCGAGAAATGGCGCAAGGTCCGGCAGGTGCGCCGCGTCGTCACCGGCGCGCTCGAGATCGCGCGCGCCGATAAACTGATCGGCTCCTCGCTGGAAGCCGTGCCGGTGGTCACCATCGACGATGCGGCGCTGGAAGCAGCCATCGCCGATGTCGACATGGCCGAGATGGCGATCACCAGCGATCTGGTCATCAGCCATGGCAAGGCGCCGCAAGGCTTCACGTTGGATGACGTCAAGGGCGTCGCGGTCGTCGTCGAGAAGGCCGAGGATCGCGGTCTGGTCAAATGCGCGCGCTCCTGGCGCTACACGGCCGATGTCGGGCAGGATCCGGAATTTCGCGATGTCTCGGCCCGCGATGCTGCCGTGCTGCGTGAACTGAGGGCGCTCGGGCGTTTGTAGGTGCATGTCGCCCAAAAGTGTGCAGCGGTTTTGGGCTAGCGATTTGCACCCATCAAATAAGGTGCAAAAGTGCCACGCCGGGCGGCGCAAATTCGCCCGCGCGTTGCCCTTGACAAGCGGTTGAGGTAAACACGCGACACTCCGGCAGACAAATTGTCGCCGGATTTCCATCGCAAACGCGGGGAAGAAGGGGACCGCGCCCCTGTGGCCGGTGGCGACCGAAAGGCTTTAAAGTGGGACTTTTTGGCATGACCGAAAGAACGTTTGCGCGCGCCGCGCTGCTGGCGCCGCTTGTGGCATCGGCCATGGCTATGTCGGGCTGCGTCGGCTCTCCGACCTACGGAACCGACAAGACCGCCGCCGAGCAGCTCGCCGACGACGTTTCGGGCGCCGTCGCGATCACGCCGAAGCGCCGCGATCCTATCGACTATAAGCCGCGCCCGGACCTGGTGAAGCCCGCGCCGGGACAGAAGGAAACTCTGCCGCCACCGCAGGAAAGCATCCAGACGGCGAGCGCCGACTGGCCCGAATCGCCTGAGGCGCGCCGCGCCCGCATTCGCGCCGACGCGACCGCCCACCAGAACGACCCGAACTACCAGCCGGAAGCGGTCGAGGACGTTCAGACCGACCCGGTGGCGGTGAAGAAGGCTTTGGCCGATTCTGCATCCAGCCATCCGCCGCGCTGGTCGCCGGACGATTCCAGCGCGACCCGAACCGCCGAGATCCAGCGCCGCCTCGCGGAGCAGAAGCAGGGCAATCCCAATGTCCGCAAGTATTTGAGCGAGCCGCCGCTTGCCTATCGTCAGGCCGCCGACACCGCGCCGCAAAACGAGCTCGGCGAGGACGAGTACAAGAAGGAGCGCCGGCTCAAGGCGCAGGCGGAAGGCAAGAAGGGCGGCGGCTGGTTCGACTGGCTGGGGCTGTAAGTGGCGAATAGCGAATAGGTCTCTGTTGCTCACTACTCACGACCTGCTTCTTTGCTACTCACTGCTTGCGTCAACCATTCACCATTCACTGCCATTCCGCCTCTCGCGAAAGAACTCCTTCAGGATGAGGGCCGCTTCGCTTTCGCCCAAGCCGGAATAGACGTCCGGCGCGTGGTGGCAGGTGGGCGAGGCGAAGAAGCGCACGCCGTTGACCACCGCGCCGCCCTTCTCGTCGGCCGCGCCGAAATAGAGCCGGCGGAGTCTCGCGAACGAAATGGCGCCGGCGCACATGGCGCAGGGCTCGAGCGTCACATAGAGATCGTGACCGGTAAGCCGCTCGCTGGCGAGTTGCCGGCAGGCTTCGCGGATCGCCAGCATTTCGGCATGCGCAGTCGGATCGGCCAGCTCGCGCGTGCGGTTGCCGGCCTTGGCCACGACAATGTTGCCGTTGGCGATCACCGCGCCGACCGGCACTTCGCCCCGGCTTGCGGCCGCTTCGGCTTCCTTGAGCGCCAAAGCCATGAAATCCGGCCGCTTCACGCGCTTTGCATTCCGATTACTCCTCGCCACCCGACGGTGATCCTGTTATCTAGCGCGTGACCCTGAAAACCGGAATCGGTTTTTGCCGCGCTGCTGCATGCGCAAATCAAGATGACACTGCCTGCATAACGCGTCCGACCGGGCGCGTACGCCGCGGCAGTCCAAGAAGAGCAAGATCCATATGGACGACGACAAGAAATCATCACGCAAAGGGCCGGGCAAAGGCGGATCGAAACCGACGCCGCGCGGCGACAAGCCGTTCCGCCAGGGAGCGCGTTCGCAGGGCAAGCCCTTCGAGAAGCGCGATGGCGCGCGCAAGCCTTACACGCAGCGTGACGACAGGCCGATGGCCGCCGATGGCGAGCGCCCCGCGCGCGATTTCAAGCGCAGCTACAAGCCGCGCGCCGTCGAGGGCGCGGAACGCGGAGAACGACCGTTCCGCAAAGGACCGCGCCCCGAGGGAAAGCCGTTCGAAAAACGCGATGGCGCCCGCAAGCCCTATACGCCACGTGGCGATCGGCCAGCGGCCGCGGAAGGCGAGCGCCGCGATTTCAAACGCAGCTACAAGCCTCGTGACCGGGGCGAAGGTGGAGAGCGTGGCGAACGACCGTTCCGCAAAGGTCCGCCGCGCGACGGCAAACCCTTCGACAAGCGCGAAGGCCGCAAGCCCTACACGCCGCGCGGCGACCGGCCGATGGCCGCCGAAGGCGAACGCGCCGAACGGCGCTTCGACCGCCCCAAGCGCGACTTCGGCGATCGGCCCAGGCGCGACTTGGCCGACCGGCCGCAGCGCGAAGACGGAGGCGACTTCGCGCAGCGCCCGAAGCGGGATTTCGCCGATCGAGCGCCGCGCGACAGCGCCGCGAGAAAGCCGGAAGGCGGCTTCAAGCCGCGCCCGCGGCCCTCAGAAGCAGCGCCGGAGGCCGGCGAGCGCATCGCCAAGCGGCTGGCGCGCGCCGGCATCGCCTCGCGCCGCGACGCCGAGGAACTGATCGCCGCCGGCCGCGTCAAGGTCAACGGCAAGGTGCTGTCGTCGCCGGCCTTCAACGTCATGCCCGACGACGTCATCCATCTCGACGGCACGGAGATCCCGCCGATCGAGCGCACAAGGCTGTTCCTGTTCCACAAGCCGGCAGGCGTGGTCACCACCAACCGCGATCCGGAAGGCCGCAAGACCGTCTTCGACGTGCTGCCGGCCGATCTGCCGCGGCTGATGACCGTCGGCCGCCTCGACATCAACACCGAAGGGCTGCTGCTGCTGACCAATGACGGCGGGCTGTCGCGGGTGCTCGAACTGCCGGCCACCGGCTGGCTGCGGCGCTATCGCGTGCGCGTCCACGGCAAGGTCGAGGAGAGCAAGCTCACCGCCTTGCGCGACGGCATTGCCGTCGACGGCGTCTTCTACGGCTCGGTCGAGGCCTCGCTCGACCGCGAGCAGGGCAGCAATGCCTGGCTGACGATCGGCCTGCGCGAAGGCAAGAACCGCGAGGTCAAGAACATCCTCGGCGCGTTGGGGCTGGAGGTGACGCGGCTGATCCGCATCTCCTACGGGCCGTTCCAGCTCAACGAGCTGCCCGAGGGCCACGTGCTGGAAATCAAGGGCCGCACGCTGCGCGAGCAGCTCGGCGAGCGGCTAGTTGAAGAGTCCGGCGCCAATTTCGACGCCGAGATCCAAAAACCGTTCTCCAACAAGCCGGTGCGACGCAGCGAGCCGCGCCGCGATGAGGACGAGCGGCCGAAATTCACGCGCGAGGGCGACCGCCGGCCGATCGGCGAGGGCGGGCTGATCAAGGCCCGCAAGCGCCGTGAGGGCAGCCGCGACGAGGCGCTGAGCAAGCTTTCGACGAAGCCCGAGCGAGCCTTCGGCGAACGCGGTCCCCAGTCTCGCTTCGACAAGTCTGGCTTCGACAAGTCCGAGCGCGGCTTCGGCAAGTCCGAGCGCGGCTTCGGCGGCAAGGCCGGCGGCAAGAAAGGCGAACCGCGGCCGATCGAACCGCCCGGCCAGCGCAAGGCCAATGTCTGGATGGCGCCGGGCGCGCGTCCCATCGGCAAGGGCAGGGCGGAGGCCGACGCCGCGAAGGCCGCGGAAGCGAAGGCGCGGAAGGCGTCTTTCAGGCCGGGCGGCAAGGGCAAGCCGTTCGGCAAGCCAAGAGACGATCGGCCGGAGGGAAGCGGCGGCGAACGGCCGCGCGGTCCGAAGGGGCCAAGGGGTGGCAATGCGGATCGTCGGCGGTGAGTTTCGCGGGCGTCCGCTGGCGACGCCCCGTTCCAATGCCATCCGTCCGACCACCGATCGCACCCGCGAGGCGGTGTTCAACGTGCTGGCGCATCGCTATGCCGAAAAGGTCGAAGGCGGCCGTGTGCTCGATCTCTTCGCCGGCACCGGCGCGCTCGGGCTGGAGGCGCTGTCGCGCGGCGCCTCCTACTGCGTCTTCATCGAGGAATCGGCGGAAGGGCGCGGGCTGATCCGCGACAATGTCGAGGCCTTCGGGCTCACCGGCCGGACCAAAATCTTCCGCCGCGACGCGACCCATTTGGGCGAAGCCGGCACGCTGTCGCCTTTCGGCCTGGTCTTTGCCGACCCGCCCTATGGCAAGGGCCTCGGCGAGCGCGCGCTGCGCTCGGCAAAGGCCGGCGCCTGGCTCCTGCCCGGCGCGCTCTGCGTGGTCGAGGAGGCGGCGTCCGCGCCGTTCGAACCGGGCGCCGGTTTTTCCGTGGTGGACGAGCGCGGCTATGGCGACACGGTGATCCGGTTTGTCGAGGTGGGGTGAGGGGCACGTCCCTTCTCCCGCAAGGGAAAAGGAAATGACGCAAACGCCTCGAAAATGACGAACAAATCACTTTGCCTCGCCATGGAACCTTTTCTATCGTCGCGCCACCGAAACCGGAGCATTTGATGACATTGAACACCAGAGGCCTGCGCGCAGCATTCCTTGCCGGCGCGCTGGCGTTCGCGGCGCAGGCTCCGGCACGCGCCGCCGACGAAGCCGCGGTCAAGGATTTCCTGCTCGAGAACGGCCTGGAAGTCGTCGTCATTCCGGACCATCGCGCCCCAATCGTCACTCATATGGTATGGTACAAGATCGGCAGCGCCGACGAGCCGCCCGGCAAATCCGGCATCGCGCATTTCTTCGAGCATCTGATGTTCAAGGCTACGAGCAACCACGCAGCCGGCGAGTTCGACCGCGCCGTGGCCGACATCGGCGGCTCGAACAACGCCTTCACCTCCTACGACTACACCGCCTTCCACGAGACGGTGCCGCCCTCGGCGCTCGAGGAGATGATGGGGTTCGAGGCCGACCGCATGCGCAACCTCGTCCTCACCGACGATGTCATCAAGACCGAGCGCGACGTTATCCTGGAGGAGCGCCGCTCGCGCATCGACAACGATCCGCAGGCAGTGCTGGACGAGGAGGTCGACGCGACGCTCTGGCAGAACCAGCCCTACCGCATTCCGGTGATCGGCTGGATGCAGGAGATGGAGCAATTGAACCGCGAGGATGCCAAGGCGTTCTACGACACCTTCTACCGGCCGAACAACGCCGTGGTGATCGTCGCCGGCGACGTCGATCCGGACGCGGTGAAGGCAATGGCCGAAAGGACTTACGGAAAGGTGGCGCGCGGGCCGGACCTGCGGCCGCGCATCCGCCCGGTCGAGCCGGAGCAGAACACCAAGCGCACCGTGACGCTGACCGATGCGCGCGTCTCGGTGCCGAGCTTTTCCACGCAATGGGTGGTCCCGTCCTATCACACCGCCAAGCCCGGCGAGGCGGAGGCGCTCGATCTCCTGGCCGAAATCCTGGGCGGCGACAACCGCAGCCGCCTCTACCAGCAGCTGGTGGTGAAGCAGGGCATCGCCTCCGGGACCGGCGCGTTCTTTCAGGGCACCATGCTCGACGCCACCAACTTCACCGTCTATGGGTCGCCGCGCGGCGACGCCAAGCTTTCCGACGTCGAAGCGGCGGTCGATGCCGAGGTCGCGCGCATTGCCAAGGACGGCGTGACCGGTGACGAACTGGAGCGGGCCAAGACCCGCTATGTCCGTTCGATGGTCTTTGCTCGCGACAAGCAGGACGACATGGCCAATATGTACGGCTCGACGCTCGCCACCGGCGGCAACGTGAAGGATGTCGAGGAATGGCCCGACCGCATCCGCAAGGTCACTGCCGCAGAGGTCAAGGCCGCGGCCGCCCGCTACCTGGTGCTCGACCGCTCGACGACCGGCTATCTCCTGCCGCAACAACAGGCGGGGAATTGATGATGAGCATGGAACGCGGACGAATGGGCGCTTCTTCCCTTCTCCCCTTGTGGGGTCCGAAGGACGGGGCGAGACCCGTGGCTCGCCCCCGGGCGGTGGACGCGAAGCGGCCGGATGAGGGGCGCCCCAGCTGGGCGATATGCTCCTCCGTCTCGGCGCTGTGCGCCGATCCACCTTCTCCCACAAGGGGAGAAGGGGGGGTCTACCGTATCGTCGCAACCCTCTGCTTTGCCCTATTCTTCCTGCTCTTGCCGGCGCTGGCCGCCCACGCGGAGATGAACATCCAGGAGGTGAGGTCGAAGAAAGGCATCACCGCCTGGCTGGTCGAAGACCATTCGATCCCGCTGGTTGCCATCCGCTTCGTCTTCGACGGCGGCACCGCGCAGGACCCCGCCGGCAAGGAAGGTCTGGTCAATCTGATGAGCGGCCTTTTCGACGAGGGCGCCGGCGACCTCGATAGCGAGGCCTTCCAGTCGAAGCTGGACGATGCCGGGGCCGAGATGAGTTTTCAGGCGGCACGCGACGGCCTTTATGGCTCGATGCGCATGCTGTCCGATCAAAAGGACGAGGCGTTCGGCCTGCTGAAGCTGGCGGTGAACAGCCCGCGCTTCGACCAGGCGCCGATCGACCGCATCCGCGCCCAGATGCTTTCGGGCATTCTCGCCAATGAGCGCGACCCCAACACGATCGCCCAGCAGCGCTGGCTGCGCGCGATCTATGGCAAGCATCCCTATGCGCGGCCGGATGAAGGGACGAAGGAGAGCCTGGCCACCATAACGGCCGCCGACCTTAAGGCCTTTCGCAAAGCGAGTTTCGCGCGCGCCGGCCTGCATGTGGCGGTGGTGGGCGACATCGACGCCGCCACGCTCTCCGGCAAGCTGGACGAGGTGTTCGGCGACCTGCCGCAGACGCAGACGCTGGCCCAGGTGGCGGACGTGTCGCTGAAGCTCGGCCAGCAGCTGGAAGTGAACTACGACCTGCCCCAGACCTCGCTGCAGCTTGCCTGGCCCGGCGTCAAACGGAGCGATCCCGATTTTTACGCGGCCGTGCTGATGAACGAGATCCTCGGCGGCTCGACTTTCACGTCGCGGCTTTACGAGGAGGTGCGCGAGAAGCGCGGCCTTGCCTATAGCGTCAGCTCCGATCTCGTCGATCACGAGCATTCCAATGCGCTGCTGGTCACGACGGCGACGCGTTCCGACCGCGCCGCCGAGACGCTCGCCATCGTGCGTCAGGTGGTGAAGGAGATGGCCGAGAACGGCCCGACCGAGGAGGAGCTCGCGGCGACCAAGAAATACATGATCGGCGCCTACGCCATCAATAATCTCGACTCCTCCAGTTCCATTGCCGCGACGCTGGTCGAGCTGCAGCTCGACGATCTCGGCATCGACTACATCAAGCGCCGCGCCGCGCTGATCAATGCGGTGACGCTTGCAGACGTCAAGGCGGCGGCAAGGAAGCTTCTGTCGGCCGACCCGGCGATAATGGTGATCGGACCGCCGCTGGTGCAGGTGGCGGGAGCCCGCAAGGGATGAGCCCGACCTTCGCGGTTGCCTTCGGCGGCGGCGGCGCGCGCGGGCTGGCGCATATTCACGCTATCGAGGCGTTGGACGAGCTAGGGATCAAACCGGTGGCGATCGCCGGCTCCTCGATCGGCGCCATCATGGGCGCCGGCATGGCCGCCGGAATGCGAGGGGCGGAGATCCATGAATACAGCCGCTTGATCCTCGGCAGCCGCGCCGAGGTGGCCGCGCGCATGTGGCGCTCGCGGCCGGGCACGATCGCCGAGGCCATGCAGGGCGGCATCCGCGTCGGCCAGTTCAATATCGAGCGCATCCTGAAGGCCTTCCTGCCTGACGCCATTCCGGCGACCTTCGAAGAGCTGAAGATTCCGCTCAAGGTGACGGCGACCGACTATTTCGGCCACAAGCTCGCGGTGTTCTCGCAGGGCGATTTGCAATCGGCGCTGGCGGCCTCGGCCGCCATTCCGGCGGTGTTCCGCCCGGTGACGCGCGACGACCGATTGCTGATCGATGGCGGCATCTACAACCCGGTGCCCTTCGACCTCGTCGAGAAGGATGCCGACATCATCATCGCCATCGACGTGGTCGGGGCGCCGAGCGACGTCGAACGCAAGCATCCGACCACGGTCGACCTGATGTATGGCGCCACGCAGCTGATGATGCAGTCGATCATCGCCAACAAGCTGCGGCAGCACCCGCCGGATATTCTTATCCGCCCGGCCGTCTCGAAATACCGCGTCCTCGATTTCCTGAAGATCGAGACGCTGATGGCCGACACCGTCGAGATCAAGGACGAGCTGAAGCGCGCCGTCGAGAAGGCGGTCGCCGAGCGCGGCGGCAAGCTGGGCAAGGCGGTGTGAGCGGTGGGACAGGCCTGATCCGCTACGTGGAAGACGAATTTCTATTTGCCCGTGCGATGCAGTTTTATCCACCCTGTGCGTACAAGTACGCATTTTGTCATTAACTCTTCTTCGAATTCGACATTGACGCGCGCTGCGGTAGAGTTAATAATATCCTAATATATAGGGTAGCGCGAATTACCTCCCGACCGGCAACAACGAGTACGGCGCTACTGGGGTAGGGGAAAAGCAACGCGGCGATCATCGCCGTCGTAGCCATCACCATCGAGCCACCACCTGTCTGTGAATCGCCTTTTGGGCTGGCCGTTCACGGGCCGGACCGTCGGGTTGCGCCTGGTTGCATGGCACTCTGATCCTCTCCCCGTAAGACTGGGCGCCGATCCATTCGGCATGGGGTAGTCAGCCGTCTCCGACGGCCAACGAGCAGGCGCGGAGCGCGTCTGCCAGGGGGATGAAAATAATGGCTACGCAAATCTCCGGTGCCGGCGGCACCACGACGTCGTTCTCCAACACGCCGCAGGCACAGGGCGATGTCTTCAACTACACGGAAGACAACGTGGTCATCGTGTCCGCATCCCAATCCATCATCCTATTGGACGTTTTGGCGAATGATTTGGGCGGCAATGCCAAGACCCTCTATTCGATCGACGACGGCACGTCCGCATCGACGGCTACGAAGCAATACGCGCCGATCGACCTGACGACCCAGGATGCGCAGGCAACCGGCATCTCCGCCTGGGAAGACATCGGCGGCGGCGTGCTGATCCGCATTAACAACGGCAAGGTCGAGATGAACCTTAGCGGTTATCTCGCGCAGCACGGCTTCACGAGCCTGCAGGCGCTCGGAGCCGGCGACCACATCAACGAGACTTTTACCTACGCAATCAAGCTCGGCAATGGAACGTTGAGCTGGGCGAGCGTCTCGGTCAACATTCAAGGCACCAATGACGGCGCCACCATCACAGCGGCGCCGGGCGCGGACACGACTGTGGTGGAAGCTGGCGGCGTCGCCAACGGCACGCCCGGCGACCCCGGCGCGCATGGACAGCTGATCATTTCGGACGTTGATGCCGGCCAGAACCATTTTCAGGCACCGCCGAGCCTCCAGGGCACGTACGGCACCTTCACTTTCGATACGACGACGGGAGCGTGGACCTACGCGCTGAACCAGGCGCTTGCCGACCCGCTGACGCAGGGCCAGAATGTCACCGACACGTTGACCGTGACATCCGCGGATGGCACGGCGAATTACAACATCGTCGTCAATATTACCGGCACCAACGATGCCGCGGTGCTGTCGGCCGATGTGAGGAACCTGACCGAGACCGATGCGGCCGCCGACATATCGAGCAGCGGCCAGCTGACCATCTCGGATGTCGACAGCCCGGCGGCCTTCGTCGCCCAGGCCGGCACGGTCGGGACCTACGGCACCTTCGCCATCGATGCCGCCGGCGCCTGGACCTACACGGCCTCCTCGGCGCACAACGAGTTCGCCGCCGGCACCACCTACACCGACACCTTCGACGTGGTCAGCGCCGACGGCACCCACACCTCGGTGACCATCAACATCGACGGCACCAACGATGCCGCGGTGCTGTCGGCCGATGTGAGGAACCTGACCGAGACCGATGCGGCCGCCGACATATCGAGCAGCGGCCAGCTGACCATCTCGGATGTCGACAGCCCGGCGGCCTTCGTCGCCCAGGCCGGCACGGTCGGGACCTACGGCACCTTCGCCATCGATGCCGCCGGCGCCTGGACCTACACGGCCTCCTCGGCGCACAACGAGTTCGCCGCCGGCACCACCTACACCGACACCTTCGACGTGGTCAGCGCCGACGGCACCCACACCTCGGTGACCATCAACATCGACGGCACCAACGATGCCGCGGTGCTGTCGGCCGATGTGAGGAACCTGACCGAGACCGATGCGGCCGCCGACATATCGAGCAGCGGCCAGCTGAC
>NZ_LYTM01000019.1:0-68455 GCF_001672445.1 Mesorhizobium sp. WSM3873
GGCGATTGTCTTCGCCGCTGCGGCCAGGATCACCTGCCTTTCCCGGCAACAGTCCTTCGATACGCTGCCATTGCGCGCTGCTCAGTTCATATCGACGTGCCATCCACCGCTCTCCAGATCGAATCTGGAAGCCTATGAATCATGCATCAACGCGATTTTGAATCCTGAATGTCGATTGGTCCTAGAGCAAGGAAGCGTCAGGCAAATTTGCGTCGCGCATCAAGCGCGAGCCCAAGCCCGACCGAGCCGAACATATCGCCTTCGATGACCGAGGCCTGCGGCACCAGCGAAAGGATCCGCCGCTTTGCCAGCGGGATCGCCGTCGAACCGCCGGTGAGGAACACGGCGGTGATGGCCGAAGCGGGAACGCCTGCGTCGGCGATCGTTTGCCTGACCGTCGCGGCCACCCGTTCGATGTCGCCGCCGATCGTCTCTTCCAGGCCGGCGCGCGTGATCCCGGCCGCGAAGCGTACGCCGGGCAGCGACACCTTCACCTCGGCCCAGGAATATTCTGTCAGCGTGATCTTGACCCGTTCGACCAGGCCGGCCATCGCATGCCCGTAACGATGCTCGACAATGTGGATGAAGCGGTCGACGAGATCGGCGCGCTCGGCTTCGAAGCGGATCTGCTTCAAATCCGACATCGCCTTCGCGGTGTAAATGAGATTGATGCGCTGCCAGGTGGCGAGGTCGATGAAATAACTTGCCGGCAGATTGCGCTTGCCGTCCTTGGTCGGGGTCAGATAGCCGAGCTCGGGCATGATATGGGCGATGCTGAGCAGCCGGTCGAAATCCGTGCCGCCGATATGGATGCCGCGATTGGCCAATATGTCGCCCTTGCGGTCGTCCGAGCGGGCGCGCTCCGGCGAGACGCGCACGATCGAGAAATCGGAGGTGCCGCCGCCCATGTCGACGATCAGCGCCAGCTCTTCGCGGGCGACATTCTGTTCGTAGTCGAGTGCGGCCGCGATCGGCTCGAACTGGAAGGCGATGTGCTTGAAGCCCTGCGCGCGCGCTGCCTTTTCAAGCTCGCTTTGCGCCTTGGCGTCGGCGTCGGCATCGTCATCGACGAACTGCACGGGGCGGCCGAGCACGACGCGTTCGACCGGGCCGCCGGCATCCTCTTCCAGCCGCTTCTTCAAATGGCTGATGAATAAGCCGATGATGTCGGTGAAGCCGATCAGGCGCGCCTTGATGCGCGTCTTCTCGTTGGCGAGCGAGCTGCCGAGAACGCTTTTCAGCGAGCGCATCAGCCGGCCCTCGACGCTGTCGGTGTAGTCGGCGATCGCGCGGCGGCCGAAATAGGTGTGGCCGTCCTCGAAGTTGAAGAAGACGGCGCTCGGCAAGGTGGGCTGTTCGCCCTCCAGTGCTACCAGTTGCGCCCGGCCGTGGCGGATCACGCCCACTGTGGAATTGGACGTGCCGAAATCGATGCCGCCGAATGCTGGATGCATAGCAGCCTCCTGTCATTGGTTTCGTCGCAGCGCATCGCCGGCGTCGAAAAACGCGCCGTCACCCGGTCGCCGGACCGCTCTGCCGAATTGAATGTGTGCTTGTCCCCGAGTTGGGAGGCGGCGACTTATCCCAAATCCGGGAAAAGGGGAACCCTCATTCCGCGAAAAACGTCAATCCTTGCGGAAAACGATGCGTCCGAGCCAGCCGGTGAGCATGGCAAGCGACACGGCGAACACGCCGTAGAGGAAGGAATAGTCGTGCGCGACGCGGAAGATCGACTGTTCGAAACCGGACTTGCGGATTTCGAGCTGGGCCGAGCTCTCCTTCACGAACATGCCGCCCTTGAACAGGAAGGCGCGTGCCTTATGGGTGCCGACCGGGATGTTGGGCGCGAGCCGGACGGTGGCGCGGAACAGGTTCTGCGACAGGAACTGGACACCCCCGACATTCTCGCTGTAAAGGCCGGTCGCCGTCTTGCGCTCGCGAAGTGCCGAGGTGAATTCCTCGATCGTGATCGGGCTGTCGCTGGGCTCGGCCGGTTGCATGTAGAGGTTCGAAGCGCCGAGCGACAGCTGCTTGTAGCTGTTCGGCTCGGTGATGTCCTGCAGCGGGCGGGTCGTCGCCACCGAGTAGGATACCGGCACGTTCTCGAAAGTCTCCGATTCCAGATTGATCCAGACGCCGAGCACCCTGTCCTTGCGGCGCACGACGACGGGGCGGGCGGGACCCTCCAGCACGACGATGACATCGTAGCGTCCCTGGCGCGCGATCAGCGGATCGGGATTTTCCAGCGAGCCGAAAATGGTGAGGTCAGCGCCGGAAAACCCGGCAGTGATCGAAATGGCGTCGGTCGACAGGCCGATCTGGATGCTTTCCGTCGCCGGCGTCTGTGCCGCCGCTGGCAGTGCTGCGGCAGCGAGCGACAGGATGGCGGCTGCGAACGCTCTCAACGGCCCCATCAGGTCAGGCCCGCGAGCGAATAGCGATTGGGAGGCGTCACGAAAAGGTCGATGGCCAGGCGGATGGCGACGGCCAGAACCAACAGCGCCAGAAGCGCCCGCAACTGCTCGCCGCGCAGCCGCTGGCCCGCCTTGGCGCCATATTGCGCGCCGGCAACGCCGCCCGCCATCAGCAGGAAGGCCAGGATCACGTCGACCGTCTGGTTGGTCGTGGCATGCACCAGCGTGGTGTAGGCCGAGGTGAAGATGATCTGGAACAGCGAGGTGCCGATAACGACGTTGGTCGGCACCTTGAGCAGGTAGATCAGCGCCGGCACCATGATGAAGCCGCCGCCGACGCCCATGATCGACGACAGAAAGCCGATTGCCGCGCCGAGGCCGAGCACCGGGATGATGCTGACGAACAGCTTCGAGGCGCGGAAGCGCATCTTGAACGGCAGCCGGTGAATCCAGTTGTGCTGGCCGGATTTCTTCAGCACCGGCGCCGCGCCGCTGCGCGAGGCGCGCAGCGCGTTGACGCTCTCGACCAGCATCAGCCCGCCGACGGTGCCGAGCAGCGCCACATAGAGCAGTGAAATGAAGAGGTCCAACTGGCCGAGCCGGCGCAGCAGCGCAAAGACATAGATGCCGGCGGTCGAGCCGACGATGCCGCCGGCGAGAAGCACTCCGCCGAGCTTGAAGTCGAGCGTGCCGCGCTTGAAGTGCGACAGCGCGCCGGAGAAGGAGGAGGCTATGACCTGGTTGGCCCCCGTGGCCACCGCGATCGCCGGCGGGATGTTGTAGAAGATCAGGAGCGGCGTGATCAGGAAGCCGCCGCCGACCCCGAACATGCCCGACAGGAAGCCCACCGCCGCGCCCATCGCGAGCAGCACGAACACGTTGACGGAAATTTCCGCGATCGGGAGATAGATGCCCACCCGTCTGTCTCGATCAGTTTGCCTGTCGGCGAATGCCGCCGTCCCCGGCAGTTTCGCACCAAAAAGCCAATTTTTTCTTGCGCGGCGCGGCGCCGGGGTCAAACCCCGGCGCCGCGCCGAAACGAAAACCGTCTCAATCAGTTAACAGGCAAATCTGTGGCAAGCCGTCGCGGAAGCGACGCGCCTGCCGTTATTTGTGCGCAAGCAGCGCCTTGACGAGCGGCGCATCGATCTCGCCGGTGGGCTTCATCTTGTTGTCGGTCTGAAAGGCCATGATCGCGTTCTTGGTCTTGTCGCCCATCACGCCGTCGGCGCCGCCGGCATCATAGCCATTCTTATTGAGGATCAGCTGGATGTTCTTCACCGCCTTCTTCATGTCGATGCCGGCGGTCGTCTGCGGCGTGCTGTCCTGCCAGGATTCGGGAATGTCGGCCGAGTTGCTGGCCGCGTTGAGCGGCTTTGCCTTCCACAGGTCCGTGGCGGCGCGCGCCCGCTCGAGCTGCTCGGGCCTCAGCGCATTGGCGATCTCGTCGCGTTTGGCCGCAGCGTCCTTGTCGCCGGTCTTGGCGACGAGAGCGAACCATTTGTAGGATTCCTCCAGGTTCTGCTTCATGCCGACGCCCTTGGCCGAAAGGATGCCGAGATTGAACTGGCTGTCCTTGACGCCGAGGTCGGCCGCCTCCTGGAACCAGTGCGCCGCCGACTCATTGTCGGTCACGCCGTCCGCCGCCATGGCGAACAGAACCGCCAGATTGTGCATGGCGCTGGCGTTGCCCTGTTCCGCCGCGAGTTGGTAATAGGTCTTGGCCTTCTTGATGTCGCGCGCGACGCCGATGCCCTTCTCGTAAAAATTGCCGATGCGGTATTCGGCCGGTGCGAAGCCCAGTTCGGCGGATTTCTCATACCATTTGGCGGCCGCCGCCATGTCTTCCTTGACGCCGCGCGATTCCGCGTAGCGCGAGCCGATCTCGAACAGCGCCTTGGCGTCGCCGCCTGCGGCCGCGTCGTGCAGCGCCACCGGGCCGATATCGGCCGGGACATCGACCTTGGCGGCCGAACTTGCCGTCTGGCCGCCGTCCGGCGGGACGGTGCCCGTGGTGTCGGCGGACGTGCTTGCCGGCGTGCCGGCCGAGGAAGCGCCGGCTGCGGCGGCACCGGGCATTGCTGTGCTCGCCGGCGGCGGGCCGATGGTGGGCTGCGCGTCGCCGTCCGTGTCCATGGCAGGCCCGTTCGCAGCCGGAGAGACTGGCTCCGACGGTGTCGCCGAAGCCATCGGCGCGGGCCGGGCTGGCGCGGACGGAGTCGCCGGAGCAGGCGCCGGTTCGGCTGGCGCCGCGGCCGCGGGTATTTCGAGTGCGGATGGCTGAAAGGCGGCCTGTGGCGTTGGATCGTCCTTCGACGGCTCGGCCTGCCTGACGGCACGCGCCGGCGCGCTCTCGGGCTTCGCAGTGCCCGTGTCGGGCTTGGGCGTGCTGACATCGAGCGAGGCGGTTTCGACCGATTGGGTGGAGACCATCGGCGCGACGTCGTTGCTGGCGACCGGCGCGGGGTCGGAGAAGAACGCCTTGCCGAGCTGCAGGCCGGCCAGTGCCATCATGATCGCGGCCGCCGCCATCAGGATCGGCTTGCGCCGCGCCTTGAGCAGATCGCCGATTCTGAGCGCCTTCACCGGGCCGGTCATCGTCGACTGCCGCTTCAGCGCGTCGGCTTCCGCGGCGGCGGCCTGCGCCGCGCGGCGGGCGGCCGCGATGAAATCGGATTTGGCGGCATCTGTCTCGCTGCGCTTGGCCGGCTGACCGCCGCGCTCGTCGCGCACGCGCTTCATGATGGCGTTGAGGTCCGGCGCGCCGGATCCAGGTTCGAGCGGCCGGTTGGCGGCTCTGGGATCGAGCGGTTCGTCGATGTCGACGGTCGGAACGTCGCCGGCCGGTGCCGAGCCGGCAAGCGGCGGCGTGTCCTCGTTCTTCTTGCCCCTGAAGGCGCGCGCCAGTCCGCTGAACATCGACTTCTTGCGGCCGGTCGTCTCGGCCCTCTCGCCGATTTCGTCCGATCCGAGCGCAGCCATTGCGGCGGCGGCCGCGGCCTCGGCGGGCGTGCGAGCGGCAGCTTCGCCGCGCATTACAGGTTCGCCACGCGTAACAGATTCGCCACGCGTAACAGGTTCGCCACGCGTAACAGGTTCGCCCGGTGCAGCCGGCTCGTTTCGCGAAACCGGATCGTGGCGCAGGATGGAGGCGGCGCGCGCATCGAGATCGGCGATGTCTCCGGTCAGTGGCAGCGGCTGGTCGATATCCATCGACGGCGCGTCCTGGACGGCGATCTTGCCGGTGCGGGCGGCCCGCTTGCCGCCCGGCTGCGGGTCGATCAGTTCGCTGACCGCTTCACTGGGACCTTCGGCCTCCAGCGAGCCGAGCCGGTCGACGATCTTGAGCAGCGTGTCGTGGATCGCCTCGAACGTGCGCGAATTGCGCTCGTCGGAACGGCGGGTGAGCGCTTCGAGCGTCTTCAGGTCCTGCGCGAGCCCGCTGACGGCGGCTGCGTTGGAAGCAGCCGTGCCGGAACTCGATTCGCCCAGCGACCGCACAGCGTTCTCCGCAGCCTCGCGCGCGACGGTGAGGATGGAATCGCGCGTGCCGGCCAGCGACTTCTCGATCTCGTCGAGGCGCGGGCTGATGTCCTCGAAGTCGGGCAGCGGTGCGCTCGGCTTCGAAAGATGCGCCGAAAGGGCGGTCACCTGCGACTCAAGGCTGCGGATCAGTGCCGGATCAATGCCGGCGACCTGCGCGGCGGAGGATTCCAGCCGGCTGGAAATGTCCTCGAGCCGGCTTTCCAGGCCACGGATCGCCATCTCGTTGGCGGGATCGGGCGCGCGCGTCTCGATGCGCTTGGCAAGCGCGGTGAAGCGGGCGTCGATCGCCTCCATGATACCGGTGGCGTCGTCCTGTCGCATGCGCTGGTCGAGCCTGTCGGCGACTTCGTCCAGCCGCCGCTCGAGGTCGCGGAACAGCAGGTTGCTCTGCTCGATGGCATCGCCCTGGCGGCGCTCGAGCAGCGTGGACAGCGCGTCGAAGCGCTGCTCCAGGCCCTGGAAGATGTGGTCGGCGTCGGGCATCGCCGGCGCGCGGTCTATCTTGTCGGTGATCAAAGCAATTTGCTTGCCGAGACGCTCCATCGCCTGCTCCGGCAGGTTGGCGCGCCCGGCGAGCTCGTCCACACGGCTGGACAGAAGGTTGAGGCGGTCGATGACCTCGGCGCCGGGACGTGACTGCGCGACCTCCTCGATCTGCTCCGCCAGCGAGGCGATCCGTTTCTCGATTCGCCCGAAGGTTTCCGGATCGAAGGCATTGGCCTGCGCGGCCACGGTCGAGGCGACGATGGCGCGCGAGATCTCGTCCAGCCGCTCGTCGATCATGGCAAGCGTCTCGCCGCCGCGCATCGTCTGCTGGCTGGCGAAACGGTCGACCGCGCCGGCGAGGGTGCGCACCTTTTCCTCCAGCGAGGCGAGCGACAGCGATTGCGGCAGGTTGTTGACCGCGCTGCTGATCTGTTCGAGGCGGTCGGTCAGCGCCGAAAGATTGGGACCCTCGGCGCGCTGGCGCTGGTCGGCGTCGACGCGATCCTCGAAGGCGCTCCAGCGGCGATCGAAATCGTCCCAGCGGCGGTCGACGGCCTGCACGCTTTGGTCGACGGCCCGCACGCTTTCCTCGCGCGCCAGCGTGTCGAGCGCCGCCTTGACCTGCTCCAACTCCAGCCGCAGCAGGTTGACGCTGCGATCGTCGCTTTTTTCGGCAAGCGTGTGGATGGCGCCGGAAAGCCGTTCGAACTCGAGGCTGAGCTCGGCGCTGTTCTTGTCGGCGGGGGCACCATGCTGGCTCGCCGCCTGCATGGCGCGATCGATATCCTGACGCAGCGCGTCGAATTCGCGCTGCAGGCCGGCGGTCATCTGATGGCGCAACTCCTCGCGCAGTCCGCGCAATTCGACCGCGATCTTGCCAACCATCGCGACGCCGTCTTCCTGTCCGCGCACCCGGTCGATGTCGCGGGCAATGGCCTGATAATTGGGGCCGAAGTCGGAAGCTGCGGCCGCCGGGTTCTGCGGCCCGCGGTTTTGCGGTCCCCGATTTTGGTCCCTCTGCGTCGTGTAGGGTTCCTCGTACCAGCGGGGCGAACCATAAGGTTGCGCGGCCGCATAGCGCGGCTCGGGGGCCGGCCGCCGCGGATCGGGGCGCTCGGGCGTGTCGCTGCGCGTCCGCTCCAGCCGCTGCTCCAGCGTTTCGAGCGAGCGGCTCAGATCCTCCAGCGAGGTCTGCGACCGGCGCTGCCTACCGGCGTTGAGTGTATCGAGATAGGACCGCTTGCTGTTCATCGATGCGCCCGTGTTCAGAATGACCGGCTGAGACCGGTTTCCCAGAGTCTGCCGGGAACGAAGGCGTCCGCGCGGTTTTGCTGCGGAGGAAGACGGGCTTCCCGGGTTTCTCACCCACGCTTCGAAAACCGTGAAAAATTCGCTACAGGATAAACACGGGTGACCGACATGCGCACATTTCGCCCAACGTGGTAAACAAGGCGTTAACCAACCTTAAGAAATGGCGCATAATCCTGACCCGCCGGCCCGATGGCTTCCGAGTGCGGCATAAAGCTGTGTTTCCGACAACGCCCTTGCGTCAGGTGCCGGCTGTCGGTATAGAATTGACGTAAACGTAAAAGGTGCGAAGCCGTGCCTCTTGCGATTGAAGTGTCGAAACCACGATTGGAAGCACGCCCCCGCTTCCACTCAGGCGACGTTTGGTCCGTGACCGCGACGCCATCAGGGGAAAGCCAGTGACCATGAAACTTGTTTCGCCCGGCGAAGCCGCGGCCAATAGCAATCACATATCGGTCGAGACCGACGAAGAATTCGTCCGCATCGGCGAGATGGCCAAGAAGTACGGCGTGACCTTGCGCACGCTGCGATTCTACGAGGACAAGGGCCTGCTCAATCCGAAGCGCGACGGCTCGACCCGTCTCTACACGCGCCGCGACAAGGCCCGGCTGAAGCTGATCCTGCTCGGCCGCAAGGTCGGGTTCTCGCTGCGGGACGTCAAGCAGATGATGGATCTTTACGATCCGACCGGATCCAACACCAAGCAGTTGCGGCTGGCGCTCGACAAGTCCGAGAAGCAGCTTGCCCGGTTGCAGAAGCAGCGCGCGCTGATCGATGAGGCTATCAGCGACTTGAGCAATTCGATGGCGATCGTTCGCCAGATGCTGGCCGAGCGGGCTGCGCCGCAGGCAAGCGCCGCCGGCTGATCTCACGCGAACGGCATAGCCCAGGATAGAGAAAGCCGCGTGGCTGCAGCCGCGCGGCTTTTTTGTTGCCCTGAGCCAGCGCTCATCAAAAATTTCGGGCTGCGACGAAGTTGACGTTTACGCAAACGTCAATATTTGCTATCGGGGGCATCGACATTGGCTCGGCCTCCCATCCCCATCCGGATCGGGAGCTTGCTGGCCGGCCGGACCGCAAGGGTGGAGGAAGGCATGACGATCTACAGGGCGCCCGTCCAGGACACGCTGTTCGTGCTCAACGACGTGCTCGGCTACCAGCGCTATTCTAATCTTCCGGGCTTCTCGGACGCCACGCCGGACGTCGTCGAGGCGATCCTTGCCGAAGGCGCCAAGCTCGCCGAAAACGTCATGCATCCGCTGAACCGGGTCGGCGACATGGAAGGATGCGTGCGCCATGACGACGGTACGGTGACCACGCCCAAGGGCTTCAAGGACGCTTTCAACCAGTATCGCGAGGGCGGCTGGATGGGCCTAGCGGCACCCGCCGAGTTCGGCGGCCAGGGTCTGCCCTATACGGTCCACACCGCGGTCTCCGAATACATGGTGTCCGCCAATATGGCGCTGATGATGTATCCCGGCCTCACGCAGGGCGCGATCGCGGCCATTGTCACCCATGGCACGGACGAGCAGAAGGCCACCTGGTTGCCCAGGCTGATCGAGGGCGCCTGGACCGGCACCATGAATCTGACCGAGCCGCACTGCGGCACCGATCTCGGCCTGCTGCGCACCAAGGCGGTGCCCAATGGCGACGGCACCTACAGGATTTCCGGCCAGAAGATATTCATCTCCGCCGGCGAGCACGACATGGCCGACAACATCGTCCATCTGGTGCTGGCCCGCGTCGAGGGGGCGCCGGAAGGCGTCAAAGGCATCTCGCTGTTCATCGTGCCGAAGTTCAGGCTCGACGGCTCGGGCAATGTCAGCGCGCGCAACGCGCTCTCCTGCGGCTCGATCGAGGAGAAGATGGGCATCCACGGCAACTCGACCTGCGTCATGAACTATGACGAGGCCGAAGGCACTTTGCTCGGCGAGTTGAACGGCGGCCTGAAAGCCATGTTCACGATGATGAACGAGGCCCGCCTGGGCGTTGGCCTGCAAGGGCTCTCGGTCTCGGAGATCGCCTATCAGAACGCGGTGGCTTACGCCAAGGACCGCCTCCAGGGGCGGTCGCTGTCGGGCATCAAGGCGGCGGACAAGAAGGCCGACCCGATCATCGTCCATCCCGATATCCGCCGCTCGCTGATGACCATGAAGGCGTTCAACGAGGGCGGCCGAGCGCTGGCGCTGTGGACGGCGATCAAGTCGGACGTCGCGCACCGCTCCGGTGACGACAGGGACCGCCAGTCGGCCGACGACTACACCGGTCTGCTGACGCCGGTGGTCAAGGGCGTGCTGACTGACAAGGGCTTCGATCACGCCGTGATGGCGCAGCAGGTGTTCGGCGGCCACGGCTACATCGAAGAACACGGCATGAGCCAGTTCGTCCGCGATGCCCGCATCGCCATGATCTATGAAGGCGCCAATGGCATTCAGGCGCTTGATCTGGTCGGCCGCAAGCTGGCGCAGAATGGCGGCCGCGCCGTGCAGGCCTTCTTCAAGGAGGTCGGCGAATTCTGCGAGGAAAACCGCGCCGACGACAAAATGGCGCCCTTCACCAAGGCGCTGAAGAAGGGCCTCAACGACCTTCAGGCGGCGACCATGTGGCTGGTGCAGAATGCCATGGCCAAGCCCGACAATGCGGGCGCCGCCTCGACCGACTACATGCATCTCTTCGGGCTTGTCGCGTTGGGCTACATGTGGGGCCAGATGGCCAAGGCCGCCCAAACGAAGCTCGCCGAAGGTGCCAATGGGGCCTCGTCGTTCTACGACAACAAGCTGGTGACGGCGCGCTTCTTCATGGAGCGGATCATGCCGGAGACCGCGATGCGCCTCGCCCGCATTTCCAGTGGCGCGGATACGCTAATGGCGCTGCCGGCGGAAGCGTTCTAGAAATGCTCGGCGTCCCCCTCCCCCTTGAGGGGAGGGTGGCCCGAAGGGCCGGGAGGGGTCGCCTGCGACGAACTCGACGCCAATTCTGGCGACGCACCCTGGGAGAAGGACTAACACAATGCCCCGCACGCGGGTCAGTTTCGAGATGCGACAGAAAGCGCGCTCGCTTCGTCTGCACACGACGAAGGCCGAGTCCCTGCTGTGGTACGAATTGCGCGAGCTGATGGCTGATGGCCTGAAGTTCAGGCGGCAATCGCTGATCGGCCCGTACATTGTCGATTTCGTCTGCCCGAAGGTCAAACTGATCGTCGAGGTCGACGGCGACCTGCACGAAACCGAAGCTGGCAGACGTCATGATGTGAACCGCGACGCCTATTTGCGGTCACTCGGGTACGTCGTTGTCAGGATTGATGAGCCTGATGTCATTAACAGTGCATGGCATGTGGCGCAGTTTGTTAAGGACAAGGCCGAGCACCTCATCGGCGACCCCTCCCGGCCGCTTCGCGGCCACCCTCCCCTCAAGGGGGAGGGGGACGCCGGCGCAGTGGAGGAAACAGCATGACAAATCCAGCCGAAGTTCTTGGCCTGCCGAAGCCCGCCTGGGCGGCGGACGAAGTCGGCATGCTCTACGATATGGCGAGCCGCTTCATGTCGGAGGAGATCGCGCCGCGCTACGAAGAGTTCGAGAAGAACGAGATTTTCGACCGCGAGAGCTGGCTGAAGGCGGGCGCCGCCGGCCTGCTCTGCGCCTCTATGCCGGAGAAATATGGCGGCTCCGGCGGCACCTTCGCGCATGAGAGTGCCATCATCGAGGCTATCGGCCACGTCGGGGTCGACGGCTTCGGCATCGGCCTGCACAACTCGATCGTCGCGCCATACATCCTGCATTACGGCTCCGAGGAGCAGAAAGAAAAATGGCTGCCGAAACTGGCGACCGGCGAGCTGATCGGCGCCATCGCCATGACCGAGCCCGGCGCCGGCTCCGACCTTCAGGGCATCAAGACCCGTGCCGAGAAGGACGGCAATCACTACAAGATCAACGGCTCCAAGACCTTCATCACCAACGGCCAGCTTGCCAACCTGATCATCGTCGTCACCAAGACCGATCCGGACAAGGGCGCCAAGGGTACCTCGCTGATCGTCGTCGAGACCGACGAGGTCGAGGGCTTCGAACGCGGTCGCAACCTCGACAAAATAGGGCTCAAGGCCAACGACACCTCCGAGCTGTTCTTCAACGACGTGCGCGTGCCGACCTCCAACCTGCTCGGCCATGAGGAAGGCAAGGGCTTCGTCCAACTGATGCAGCAATTGCCGCAGGAGCGGCTGCAGATCGGCACCGGCGCGATCGCCATGATCGAGCGGGCGCTGGCGCTGACCATCGACTACGTCAAGGAGCGCAAGGCCTTCGGCAAGGCGATCATCGATTTCCAGAACACCCAGTTCAAGCTGGCCGAGCTGAAGACCGAGGCCACGATCGGCCGCGTCTTCTACAACGACTGCGTCGCCCGCCACATCGACGGCGGCCTCGACCCGGTCACCGCCTCTATGGCCAAATACTGGCTGTCCGACCTGCAGGGCAAAGTCGTCGACGAATGCCTTCAACTGCATGGCGGCTATGGCTACATGAACGAATATCCGATCGCCCGCATGTTCCGCGACGCCCGCGTCCAGCGCATCTACGGCGGCACCAACGAGATCATGAAATTGCTGATCGGGCGCTCTCTGTGAGCGCAGCGACCGGCAAACCCAAGGAGCACGAAAATGGCCGAAGCTTACGTCTATGACGCCGTGCGCACGCCGCGCGGCAGAGGCAAGAAGGATGGCTCGCTGCACGAGGTGCCGGCGGTGCGGCTCGCGGCAAAGACGCTTGAGGCGCTGCGTGACCGCAACGCGCTCGACACCGGCACTGTCGACGACATCATCTTCGGCTGCGTCGATCCGGTCGGCGAAGCGGGCTCGGTCATTCCGCGCGCCGCCGCCTTCGAGGCCGGCTACGACACCAAGGCGCCCGGCATGCAGATATCGCGCTTCTGCGCTTCCGGACTCGATGCCATCAATTTCGGCGCCGCCAAGATCGCGCAAGGCGCGGACGAGATCGTCATCGCCGGGGGCGTAGAATCCATGTCGCGTGTCGGCATGGGCATGTCCGGCGGCGCCTGGTTCATGGACCCCTCCGTCGGGCTTCCCGGCTGGTTCGTGCCGCAGGGCATCTCGGCCGACCTGATCGCGACGAAATACGGGTTCAGCCGCGACGACGTCGACGCTTACGCCGTCGAGAGCCAGAAGCGCGCCGCCAAGGCGTGGGACGACGGCCGCTTCAAGAATTCGGTGGTCCCGATCAAGGACCAGAACGGCCTCTCCATCCTCGACCGTGACGAGCACATGCGGCCGTCGACCGACATGCAGTCGCTGGCCTCGCTCAATCCGTCCTTCGTCATGCCGGGCGAAATGGGCGGCTTCGATGCGGTGGCCGTGCAGAAGCATCCGGAGGTCGAGGAAGTGAACCACGTCCACCATGCCGGCAACTCGTCCGGCATCGTCGACGGCGCCGCTGCTGTACTGCTCGGCTCCAGGAAGGCCGGCAAGGCCATGGGCCTGAAGCCCCGCGCGCGCATCCGCTCGTTCGCCAATATCGGTTCCGAGCCGGTGCTGATGCTGACCGGCCCGGTCGACGTCACCGAAAAGCTCTTGAAGCGTGCCAAGATGAAGCTGTCGGACATCGACCTGTTCGAGCTCAACGAGGCCTTCGCTTCCGTTGTGCTGCGCTATATGCAGGCGTTCGACATCCCGCATGACCAGATCAACGTCAATGGCGGCGCGATCGCCATGGGCCATCCGCTCGGCGCCACCGGCGCGATGATCTTCGGCACGGTGCTGGACGAGCTGGAGCGCCGCGACCTGAACACCGCGCTGGTCACGCTCTGCATCGGCGCCGGCATGGGCACCGCCACCATCATCGAACGCGTCTGACGGGGAGAGAAAAGATGAGCTACACCAATTTCACCCTCGACGTGGACGCCGACGGGATCGCGCTGGTCACCTGGGACATGCCGGGCCGCTCGATGAACGTCTTCACCGAAGAGGCGATGCGCGAGCTCAACGCCATCGTCGATCGTGTGGCGGGCGACGCCGCCATCAAAGGCGCAGTCATCACCTCCGGCAAGGACAGCTTCTCCGGCGGTGCCGACATCACCATGCTGCAGAAGATGCTCGCCACCTTCGCCGTCGAAAAGGAAAAGGACCTCGAAAAGGCGACCAAGGCCCTGTTCGACAATGCCGGCTATATGACCGGCCTGTTCCGCAAGATCGAGACCTGCGGCAAGCCTTGGGTGTCGGCGATCAACGGCACCTGCATGGGCGGCGCCTTCGAGATGTCGCTCGCCTGCCACGGCCGCGTCGCGGCCGATTCCGACAAGGTGAAGATGGCACTCCCCGAGGTGAAGATCGGCATCTTCCCGGGCGCCGGCGGCACCCAGCGCGTGCCGCGGCTGACGGATCAGCAGCAGGCGCTGCAGATGCTGACCAGCGGCCAGAATCTGACGCCGCAAAAGGCGAAGTCGATGGGCCTGATCCACGAGATCGCCGAGCCGAAGAAGCTTGTCGAGACCGCCAAGGCGATGATCAAAAACGGCCTGAAGCCGGTGGCGCCGTGGGACGAAAAGGGTTTCAAGCTGCCCGGCGGTCCGATCTATTCGACGGCCGGCGCCAATCTTTGGCCGCCGGCCATCGCCATCCTGCGCCGCGAGACCTTTGGCAATTATCCGGCGGCCGCCGCGATCCTGAAATGCGTCTATGAGGGCCTGCTGGTGCCCTTCGACACCGGGCTCCGGATCGAGCAGCGCTACTTCACCGAGATCATGCAGACCAAGGAAGCGGCGGCGATGATCCGCTCGCTTTTCGTGTCGCTGCAGGAACTGAACAAGGGCGCGCGCCGCCCGGCCGGCGTGCCGGACACCAAGTTCAAGAAGATCGGCATACTCGGCGCCGGCTTCATGGGCGCCGGCATTGCCTATGTCACGGCCAAGGCCGGCATTCCGGTCGTGCTGCTCGACCGCGACATGGAGTCGGCCGAGAAGGGCAAGGCGCATTCCGACGGCCTGATTTCGGACCAGGTGAAGAAGGGCCGCGCCAAGCCCCAAGAGAAAGACAGGTTGCTGTCGCTGATCACGCCGACGGCCGACTATGCCGATCTTGCCGGCTGCGACCTTGTCGTCGAGGCGGTGTTCGAGGATTCAGGCGTGAAGAAGCTCGCCACCGAGAAAGCGGAAGCGGCGCTAAAGTCCTCGGCGATCTTTGCCTCGAACACTTCGACCATCCCGATCACCTCGCTGGCGAAGAACTCGGCGCGGCCAAAAAACTTCATCGGCATCCATTTCTTCTCGCCCGTCGACAAGATGATGCTGGTCGAGATCATCCTCGGCAAGAAGACTGGCGACAAGGCGCTCGCCGTCGCGATCGACTTCGTACGCGCCATCAAGAAGACGCCGATCGTCGTCAACGACACGCGCGGCTTCTACGTCAATCGCTGCGTGCTGCGCTATATGTCGGAAGCCTACAAGATGCTGATCGAAGGCGTTCCTGCGGCGATGATCGAGAACGCCGCCAAGGCCGCCGGCATGCCGGTCGGCCCGCTGGCGCTGACCGACGAGACGGCGATCGACCTTGCCCAGAAGATCATGAAGCAGACCATCAAGGATCTAGGCGAGAAAGCCGTCGACCCGAAGCAGATGGCGCTGATCAACACTATGGTCGACACCCATGGCCGCTTCGGCCGCAAGAACGGCAAGGGCTTCTACGACTATCCTGCCAAGCCGGCGAAGAAGAAGCTGTGGCCGGGTCTCAAGGATCTCTATCCGCAACTGAAGCCCGAGAAGGTCGACTACGAGGAGCTCAAAGAGCGCCTGCTGGTCACCATCGCTCTGGAGGCGGTGCGCGTCATGGAGAAGGGCATCGTCACCGATCCGCGCGAGGCGGACGTCGGCTCGATCCTCGCCTTCGGCTTCGCGCCGTTCACCGGCGGCGCGCTCTCCTACATCGACGGCATCGGCGCCAAGCGTTTCGTCAAGATCGCCAAGGGCCTGCAGAAGAAATACGGGGCCGAGTTCAAGGCGCCCAAGCTTTTGCTCGACATGGCCGAGAAGGGCGAGACTTTCTACCAGCGCTTCGACCCTTACCAGAAGGGCGAGGTCAAGAAGGCCGCCTGACGAACTCCGATGTATGTCTGGGGGCGCCTCGCGCGCATGATGGCCACGGCGCGTAGCCGTGGCCCTTATCAAATCGGCGATCAGAGCCGGCTGGCCTTTCGCTGCCTGCCGACCGACATCGATTTCAACAGCCATCTCAACAATGCCCGTTACATGATGCTGGCCGATCTTGGCCGTATCGACGTTTTTCTTCGCGCCGGTCTTGTCGCGCTCGCGCGGCGGAACGGCTGGGCGCCGATGATCGGCGGGCTGCAATCGGCCTATGTGCGCGAGATCAGGCTGTGGCGCCGCTTCGAAGTGGTGTCGTCGATCGAGACCTGGGAAGGCACTTCGGTGATCGGCAAGCACCGCTTCGTCCTCGACAATGGCGAGACAGCGGCGCTGATCCTGACCACCGGCGGCGTCTATGACCGGCGCGGCCGCCGCTTTCTCGAGATTGAGGCAGTCGTCGCGGCGCTCGGCCATTCGGCGCAACCGCGCCCGCCGACCGAGCCCGAGCAAGCATTCATGATCTCGCACCGGAACCTCCGCGAGCAGGCCAAGCGGGCCTGATCGAGCAAGCGTTCAATGTTCGGCCCGGAAGGTTTTGCCCAGATCGACCGCGTCGCCAAAATAGTGCCGGAACACATAGAACAGCGGATTCCATCGCGCAGTGTCGATGTGGTTCGTTCCCGGCAAGACGATGCTGCGGTGCGCATGAACCCGCTGCACGTCTACCTCCATGATGAGGTGCGTCGAGGATGCGCCTTGCTGCTTCGCGCTGCGATGGCAGGTCAACAGGCGTGTTTCGAACTGCAGGGGGCATTCTGCGATGCGCGGCGTCCGGATCAATTCGCTGGGCTGGATCGCAAAGCCGCCTAGAGCGAACTTGTCGGCCTCATGAATGAACCCCAATTCGGCCTTGTGGGGTGGAACTGGATTCGCACCCGTGGTGCGCGCGATCCGTTCGACATTCGCCCAGAGGCTGGCCGCGGGAAAATTGAGGGTGCATTCGCCATCCCGCAGAAGATTGCTGGCGCCCTGGGTCGCCGAACTCAAGCCGAGGACCACGCATGAACCCAAGGCCCACGCGGACGACATGGGTGTAATGTTGGCGGCGCCGTCATGGTTTCGGGTAACCATCAGGACGACAGGCGTCCCAAAATAAAGAACGGATGGGGCGATGCATTGGTGGTTCGGCAACATGAGCAGTCCTTCGCAATTCGAGAACCGTACCCTACCAAGCTTGCGCACCGAGACGTTTCGGCCGGGGTCGAACGATGCATTGCGCACGCGGCGACATGTCGGTGCGGCGCCCGGCACAGGATCGAGTCCCATCAATCCTGCGGAAGCGGGCGACTTTCTCTCGAATCCGCTGTTCGCGCCGGTGGACAATTGAATGGTCGCGCGCTAGACAGCAGTGAGGCATTTTTTCCTGTTTTTCGAAGGAGAGCGGACTTGCTCTCACACGATCGCGTCTGGGCCGCAATCGATGCTCTTGCCGAGCGCTATTCGCTCTCGGCTTCCGGTCTCGCCCGCCGCGCGGGCCTCGATTCGACCGCCTTCAACAAATCCAAGCGCCTGTCCTCCGACGGCCGGCCGCGCTGGCCTTCGACCGAATCGCTGGCCAAGATCATCGAGGCCACCGGCGCCTCGCTGGAAGAATTCACCGTGCTGGTTGAGGGTCACGGTCCCTCCGCCGTGCCGCCGCCGCGTATGGCCGTGCCGCTGCTTGGCTTCGCCCAGGCCGGTGCCGGCGGTTTCTTCGACGATGCCGGCTATCCCTCGGGGCAGGGCTGGGATCTGGTCGAGCTTCCGGCGCGGGCGGCGGAAACCTCCTATGCGCTGAAGGTCCAGGGCGATTCCATGCTGCCGCTCTACCGCAATGGCGACGTGCTGATCGTCGAGCCGGGCGCGCCGACGCGCAAGGGCGACCGCGTCGTCGTCAAGACCACCGCCGGCGAGGTGATGGCCAAGGTGCTCGACCGGCAGACCGCGAAGTCGGTCGTGCTGGTCTCGCTTAACCCCGCTCACCCGGACCGCGACATCCCGATGAGCGAGGTCGAGTGGGTGGCGCGGATCGTCTGGGCAAGCCAGTAGGTCCGGGCTGGTGCGGGTCCTCCATCTTGCCCTGGCGCTTGCGGCGGTTCCGGCAATCGCGGCGCTGGTCGTCGCCGGAGGCCACTCGCTGAAGGGCAGCGAAAGCGTCGTCGCGGTCGATCAGATCGATCCGGCCAGTGCACTTCCGGGGCAAGACGCCGATGTGGTGCCTCGGGAACCGATAACTGCGGAACCGGCGAGGTCCGCCATTCTGGCGCCTGCCGCGCCGCAGCCGCCGAAGCCGGTGGCGCATTCGCGGGCAATCGATCCCGACGTGGTGGCGCCACCCGAAGTGCCTGCCGAGGAACTGGAACGGGTCGAGCCGCGCGCGCCGCTCAGCGATCTGGCGCTGGCCGGTCCGCCCAGGCCGCGGAAAACGAAACTGCCGGATGGCGAGGAGGGCACCAAGTTGCTCCAGCCCGTCGCCACCGCCGCCGGCCTGATCAAGGCCAAGGATTACTCCATCGCCGTGTCGGGCATCGACATCGTCAAAGAGGACGAGACCTGCAGCGACGAAGGCAAGTCATGGGACTGCGGGGTTCGCGCCAGGACGGCATTCCGCGCTTTCCTGCGTGGCCGGACCCTGGTCTGCTCCGTGCCGCCGCAAGGCGGGCAGAAGGCCATAGCGGTCAAGTGCTGGGTCGGCAACAAGGATGTCGGTCTGTGGCTGGTGGAAAACGGCTGGGCCCGCGCGGCGCGAGGCGGTCCCTATGTCGAGGCGGGCGACAAGGCGCGCGCGGCGAGGAAAGGCATTTTCGGCGCCGCTCCGAACCTCGGCGGCCTGCCGGCATTGCCGGCCGCCACCGGCCCGGCGCCCGCCGCGCCGAGCTCCATCCTGCCGGCGGAAGATGGCGACGTTACGCCGCCAACTGACCAGCCAGGGCCCGCTCAATGAGCGCGCGCGTCTCCGTAATGCCGTAAAGCGCCGCGAAAGAACCGAAACGCGGCCCCCGTTCCTGTCCGATCAGCACCTGATAGATCATCTGGAAGAAGGCGACCGACACGCCGGGTCCGCCTTCCGGGCTCTGCTTGGAATGGTCCTGATAGCGCTCGATCCGCCGCGCGACGTTGAGCGCCGCGTTCTGGATCGCCTCGCCGTCCGCGCCCTGCGGCAGCGCGCCGAGCGCTTCCGAAAGCTTCGCCAGCGCCTCGCGCTCAACCTCGTCGGCGGCGCGATAGACCTTGGTCGGCTTCACGAAGTCGTCGAAATAGCGGATGGCATAGCCTGTCAGCCGGTCGAGCTCGGGGTGCGTCTGCGGCGTCACCCCGGACGCATGGCGCGAGATGAAACCCCACAGCACCGCCTTGTCATGCGCGTTGGAGGCGCTGACCAGATTGAGCAGCAGCGCGAAGGGGACCGGCAGGTCGATGGCCGGCGGATTGCCGTCATGCATGTGCCAGACCGGGTTGCCGAGCCGCTCCTTCCATTCCTGGCGCGGATAGGCGGACAGGAAGGCGTAATATTCGTCGACCGCCTTCGGGATAACGTCGAAATAGAGCTTCTTGGCCTGCCGCGGCCGCTGGTACATGTAGAGGCCGAGGCTCTCGGTGGGCGCATAGGTCAGCCATTCGTCGATGGTGAGCCCATTACCCTTCGACTTCGAGATCTTCTGGCCGTTCTCGTCGAGGAACAGCTCGTAGACGAAATGTTCCGGCGCGCGGCCGCCGAGGATGTTGCAGATGCGGTCGTAGATCGCCGCGTTGGTCTGGTGGTCCTTGCCGAACATTTCGAAATCGACGCCGAGCGCTGCCCAGCGCATGCCGAAATCCGGCTTCCACTGCAGCTTCACATGGCCGCCGGTGACCGGCAGCGTGGTCTCGCTGCCTTCGTCGTCGAAGGTGATGGTGCCGGCCTTGGCGTCGACATGCTTCATCGGCACGTAGAGCACGCGGCCGCTTTTCGGCGAGATCGGCAGGAATGGGCTGTAGGTCGCCTGGCGTTCTTCGCCGAGCGTCGGCAGCATCACCGCCATGATCTCGTCATAGCGCTCGGCGGCGCGCAACAGCACTTCGTCGAAGCGCCCGGACTTGTAGTATTGGGTCGCGCTGGCGAACTCGTAGTCGAAGCCGAACGTGTCGAGGAAGCGGCAGAGCATCGCGTTGTTGTGGTCGGCGAAGCTCGCATAGCCGCCGCCGAACGGATTGGGCACCGATGTGAGCGGCTTGTGCAGGTAGGGCTCGAGCGCTGCGCGATCCGGCACGTTGTCGGGAATCTTGCGCATGCCGTCCATATCGTCGGAGAAGCACAAAAGCTTGGTCTTGACCTTGTCCTGCGTCAGCACGCGGAAGGCGTGCCTCACCATCGTGGTGCGCGCCACCTCGCCGAAGGTGCCGATATGCGGCAGGCCGGACGGGCCGTAGCCGGTCTCGAACAGGACGGTATCGGGAAAGTCCTTGTTCTTGTAGCGGGCAATGATCTTCTTGGCTTCTTCGAACGGCCATGCCTTGCTTTCGGCGGCGGCCGCAAGCATCTCGGCATTGAGATCGATGATGTTTGATCCCGTCATGTCACTTTCCAGGTAATCTGCCGGCCAGATGTGTCGGCTTGGGCGCGTAAAGATTTTCACCCGGTCTCTAGGCGCGACGGGCCGGAGCGTCAACGATTTGCGGCGCTTTTCCTTGCGGCGCCTCAATGGCAATCCTACGTTGAAGCCTCACCATCAAGGAGTTTTGAATGCCTTTGACGCCGCACGAAGCCCTGATCTATCTCATGGTCATCACTTCGGCGTCCGACCGCGACATGACCGATGTCGAACTGGCGCGGATCGGAGACGTCGTCCGTTCTTGGCCTGTGTTTGTCGATTTCAACAGCGACAGCCTGGTCGGCGTGGCTCAAGCCTGCCAGCAGGCCCTGCACGACAAGGACGGGCTGGAAGGCGTCCTCGCGCGCGTCGCCGATGCGCTGCCGGAGCGGTTGCATGACACCGCCTATGCCGCCGCTTTCGAGGTCGCGGCAGTCGATCTCGAAATGCGCATGGAGGAGTTGAGGGTGCTGCAGCTCATCCGACGGGAGCTTGATCTCGACACGCTCACCGTAGCGGCGATCGCCCGTGCGGCGAAGGCCCGCCTGCGCACACTGACTTAGAAAAAGCTCACCGGAAAATAGCGCAGATAGAACTCGGCGAAGGTTCCCTTGATCGAGATTTCCTGCAGCGCATAGTCGAAGGCGGCGGCCAGCGCCGGGTCGCCCGCCCTGGTGGCGATCGCCATGCCGGAGCCCAGATATTCGGGCGCCAGATAAGGGCCGCCGGCGAAGCGGCAGCAGCCGGCGGCTTCCGAGCCGCCGAGCCAGAAGGCGAATCGCATGCCGTCGCCGAAGGCGGCGTCGATCCTGCCGGCCTTGAGGTCCGCGTAGAGGTCCTCGGGCTTGTCGAAAGGCACGACCTGCACCGTGCTGAAATAGTCGCGCAGCATCTTCTCATGCGCCGAGCCGGCGATGACGCCCACCCGCTTGCTGCGCAGCTTGTCGAGGATCGGCTCGGTAAACGCCTTGGCCTTCGGCATGATGAAGCGCGCCGGGAACTGCAGATAGGAACGCGAGAAGGCGTATTTCTCGCGGCTTTCCGGCGTCGCCGCGATGCCGGCGATGATCGCCTCGCCTTCGCCTTTCCGCAGCGCGTCGTCGAGATCGTTCCAGGGCAGCGCCTGGATCTGGCATTTCTCGACGATGCCGAGTTCGGCGCAGATCGCCCGCGCCAGGTCGATGTGGAAACCCGACAGCCGGCCGGAGCCGTCGAGGAAGTTGAAAGGCGGAAAATCGGTGGTGGTGAGGAACCTCAGCCTTGGCAACGCCGAAAGATCGGGCTTCGGCAGCCGCTCCTTGGCATCCCACAGCACCGGAACCTGCGGCTCCGCCGCGCGAGTCGCGTCGGCAAATGGCAACGCTCCAATCAGCGCCGACAGCAGGGCCAGAAATATCCACCGGAATGTCACGATAGCGCTCCGCCCAATCATGTCTTCGGCTTTTCGTACGAAAACAGTGCAGGCACAATTGTTTTTGATTTCAAACGGGTGAATTCGGCGTATGGTTTAGCACGTTTGCAAGTTTCAGCGCGCGCCCGCAACGGGGGAGTCGCAGGTGTCGCGAAGAAACTTGTGGTCCGGGGTTGATGGCGAAGGGTGGTTCGGGCATCTACGATCGGTACGAAAAGCAGAAGCAACATGGGGTAGATGTTGCGATGAGCATGTTCGATAGAACTCTGGAATACATCGACCAATTACAGCACGCCAACACTGCTGCGGCAGTGTGCGAGCGGCTGCTCGGCGTCACCTCGAGTTTCGGGCTGACGGCGCTGATGGCCGGAACGGTCCCGCAACCCGGCACGCCGCGCGGCCAGCAGAAGGACCATGTGCTGCTCTGCGACTGGCCGGGCGAGTGGCTGGAGCGCTATGTGGCGCGCAACTATGTCGACCATGATCCGGTCGTCAGCCACATGAAGCAATTGCAGGCCCCGTTCCAGTGGCGGGAGGCTTCCCAGGCCATCGTCATCGACAAGAGCAGCGACGAGGTCATGGGCGACGCCCGCGAGTTCAAGCTGCGCGACGGCCTCGCCTTCCCGCTGGTCACGCTCGACGGCCAGATCGTCATGGTCTCGCTGGGTGGCGAGTCCGTTGAACTGTCGGACGTCGAATTCGGAATGGTCTCGCTGGTGTCCACCTACGCCATCGGCCGCGCCATGCAGCTTCACACGATGGCCGGCAAGGTCGTCGACCACATCGAACTCACACCGCGTGAGCGCGAATGCCTGCAATGGGCAGCTGTCGGAAAGTCCGAGTGGGAAATTTCGCAGATTCTCGGCATTTCGGAGCATACCTCCGAGAAGCACCTTCTCAACGCGAAGAGCAAACTGGGCGCCGCCAACCGTGTGCAGGCAGTCGCCGAGGCGATCAGGCGTGGCTATATTAGCTAAATCGGCCGGTGCTGGCCCAGAAACAGTCCCATGCGCATTCGCGTAATATTTTAAGCAAGGGCGAGCGGTATCCTTCTCTTAAGAGACGGCTAATACTTTCTTAACGCCAAAGCAAACTGGGCGTCGCCAACCGCGTGCAGGCGGTCGCGGAGGCGGTTAGGCGCGGCTATATTGGCGGGGTCGGTCGGTGCCGACCTAAAAATTCTTGCCTACGCGATCGCGTAATATTTTCCGGAGAGCCCGGCCGTATCTTCCTCTCAAGCCCAGGAGACGGCTAATGCTTTTTTCCCTCACAACTCAGGAATTGATGGAGCGCCCCGATCTGTGGGAAGCGGTTCACCGCCTGCGCTACAAGATCTTCGTCGAGGAGATGGGCTGGACCGATCTCGACCGCCCGGACGGCCTCGAGATCGACCAATTCGATCATGACGAGGCCGAGCATCACCTCGTCATCCGCAACGGCGAGCTAGCCGGCTATCAGCGCATGCTGCCGACGACGCGGCCGCATCTACTGACCGATGTGCTGACGGACCTCTATGAGGGGACGCCCCCCTCGGGGCCGCGAGTCTGGGAGCTGACCCGCTATGCGGTGGCGCCGGGCTTCCGTGATGGCAAGCGCGGCGTCTCGACGGTCGGCACCGAGCTGATCGCAGGTTTCGTCGAATGGGGCCTCAAGCGCAACGTCAACCAGGTCATCATCGAGTTCGAACCGATGTGGGTGCTGCGCGCGCTGCAGCTGCACTTCCTGGCGACGCCGCTCGGTTACCAGCGCACCTATGGCAACCAGCAGGTGGTGGCGACGCTGCTCACCTTTTCCGAGCATACGCTGGAGGTGGTGCGCCAGCGCCGCAACCACTTCCCGCCGGTGCTGATGAGAGGCTATCCCGGCCAGCTCGGCCTCAGACAGGCTTCGTGAGGAGGTTGTCATGAGCTTCCACCCCGAACCTGAGCTGCGCGGCCACACGCTGGTCGTCACCGTGTCCTCGCATGACGGCCGGCCGGTGCTGGACAGGCACGCCTATGCGAGCCTCGCCAGGACCTTCCACGAGGCCGCCGTCAATGACGAGGTTCGCGTGGTCGTGCTGCGCGGCCTTGCCGGCTGCTTCTGCCTCGGCGGCGACTTCTCGGAGTTCCTCGACGCCGCCAAGCACCAGCAGCTGATTGCCGCCGTCACCGATATGTTTCGCAGGCTTGCGACCTTTCCCAAGCCGGTCCTTGCCTGCGTGGACGGGGACGCCGTCGGCGTCGGCTGCACCATCCTGTTCCACTGCGACATGGTGATTGCTTCCAGGGGCAGCACGTTCAGGGTGCCGTTCGTCGATTTCGGCCTGGTGCCGGACGCGGCGACCAGCATCCTGGCGCCCCAGAAGCTCGGCTATGCCGGCGCCTTCCGCTTCTTCTGCCTGGGCGACACGCTGGGCGTCGACGACGCCAAGGCGCTCGGCCTTGTCGGCGAGATCGTGGAAGGCAGCGCCGAGGAAATGGCCTTGGCGCGGGCAAGGCAGCTCGCCAAGAAGCCGGTTGCCGCGCTGTTGCAGACCCGCGGCCTGCTCAAGGGGGATACGGACGTTCTGTGCGACCGCATCGATCATGAGATATCGCTGTTCCAGCAAGCGCTGCAGGACGACGCCACGCTGAAGCGTTTGCAGCGGATCGCCCGCCTCGCGGCGTGACACCTTGGTGGAAAGTCTCAGCGCCGCGTACCCGAGAAGGTGCGCGGCGCTGTAATGTTGGCCGCCGGCCGCGGGCACGGTGCAAGCTATTTCTCCAGGAACGACGGGCCTTCGCCGATGATCTTCTTGTCGGGCTTGCCGACGGCGTCGAGGTCGCGACCATCATAGGGTAAGGACAGAAGGATACGCTGGATCACCGCAAGCCGCGCACGGCGCTTGTCGTTGGCGCGCACGATGATCCAGGGCGCGAACTCCTTGTGAGTGCGCTCGAACATCAGGTCGCGCGCCTTGGTGTAGTCGTCCCATTTGCTGATGCCGGCGATGTCGATCGGCGAGAATTTCCAGTTCTTCAATGGCGACCAGCGGCGGTCATGGAACCGTTCGAGCTGCGTCTCGCGACCGATGTTCAGCCAGAATTTGAAGAAGTGGATACCCTCGTTGCAGATCATGCGCTCGAAATGCGGCGTCTCGTCGAGGAATGTCGCGTGCTGGTCGGGGGTGCAGAATCCCATGACCGGCTCGACGCCGGCGCGGTTATACCAGGAGCGGTCGAAGGTGACGAACTCGCCGGAGGTCGGGAAATGGTCGACATAGCGCTGATAGTACCATTGGCCATGCTCCGTCGGCGTCGGCTTGGTCAGCGCCACGTTGCGCGCCGTGCGCGGGTTCATGTACTGCCGCAGGACGAAGATCGTGCCGCCCTTGCCGGCCGCGTCGCGCCCCTCGAACAGCGCCAACACCCGTTTGCCGGTCGCCTGCAGCCAGGCCTGCGCCTTGACCAATTCGATCTGCAGCCGCTCAAGTTCCTCGTCGTACTCTTCACCCTTCATCTTCTTGTCGTAGGGATAGCCGCCGGCGGTCAGCTTGTTGTCCTCGATCCAGTCCGGCAGCACCGGGTTGTCGATGTCGAACTCGCGTTCCTTACCGCCTATCCTCATCTTGATCGGTCCTGCGGCAGGCGCCGCGTCGGCATTTCCCTCGGCTTTTTTCATCGGGACGAACCTTTTCAGCTTGCGGACTCGTGCTATGGGAGCCTCTGAGGCGTTGCGTCCGACCGGACGCGCGGTAGCACTTTGATTTTGCGCATGAACGTTCGAGAAAATCGATTCCGATTTTTGGGGGTCATGCGCGGGTCCAGTCGGCTGATCTTTCACCGACGGGAGATACGAGGCAGCGCATGGTCGATAAGGGCGCAGACCAGAAAGGCGCAACGCAGGCAGCCATAGCCCGGCTGCGGCGCAGCCGCTGGTCGCTGGCCGCGGCCCTGGTCGCGGTCCTCGGCGTCTATGGTTTCGGCGGCCTTTCGATCTTTGTGCCTCTGCTGGCCGTGGCGTTGCTGGTCGCGGCCGCAATGCTGCCGACCGCCGCCGAGCGCCAGTCAGCCGGCGGGACTGCCGCCATCGAAGTCGGCGGGTTGCAGCGGCTGTCCGGCGAATATCTGGCCGCCGCCGTTGCCGATCCGCTGATCATCTTCGACCGGACCGCCACTATCGTCCACGCCAACGCGGCCGCCTTTGCCGCCTTCGGTGGGCTGGCCCCCGGCATGTCGCTGTCGCTCAAATTCCGCGCGCCGGAAATGCAGGCTTTGCTTGACGGGATCGTCTCGGGAACTATGGCGTCCGATGTCGTCGACTACACGGAAAAGCTGCCGGTCGAGCGCACATACCGGGTGAGCGCGTCCTCGGTCGGCCATGGCACCGATCTTTACGTGCTGGTGTTCAAGGATCAGAGCGAGGCGCGCCGCATCGACCGCATGCGCGCCGACTTCATCGCCAATGCCAGCCATGAGCTGCGCACCCCGCTCGCCTCGATCGCCGGCTTCATCGAGACGTTGCGCGGGCCTGCCCGCAACGACGCGGCGGCGCGCGACCAGTTCCTGCAGATCATGCAGAACCAGACGGGCCGCATGGCGCGCCTGATCGACGACCTGTTGTCGCTGTCGCGGCTGGAGATGAAGCCCTATCTGCGGCCGGGAACCGAAGTCGACCTTCGACAGACCATCGACAGCGTCATCGACTCGCTCGCGCCGCTGGCCAACGAGAACGGCATCGCCATCGAGCGCGACTTCATCGATGGGCCGATTTCCGTGCCGGGCGACCGCGACGAGCTCTTCCAGGTTTTCGAGAACCTGCTGGAGAATGCCTGCAAATACGGCCAGTCGGGCGGGCGTGTCACCGTGTCGATAGCACACGCCGAGGACGGCCACGACCCAGGCATCGACGTGACCATAAGGGACTATGGTCCAGGCATTGCCGAGGAACACATCCCCCGCATCACGGAGCGCTTCTACCGCGTCGACTTGGAAAACAGCCGGACCCAGAAAGGCACCGGCCTTGGCCTTTCGATCGTCAAGCATATATTGACACGTCATAACGCAAGGCTGTCGATCAAGTCGGAAGTCGGCAAGGGCGCGGCGTTCACGGTTCATTTGCCGGCTCAATGATCCTATATTGGTTGGCAACCGGCATTTTCTTTTTTCTGTCATCCGGCTCGCGTATCAGCGGCAGATTGAGGGAACGCACCAGCCGGCAGAAACCGGGAAGGCATATCGATGCAGTCCGTCCACATTGTCAGTGCCTATGACGAAGAACTGAAATTCCTGTCGAAGCGCATCGCCGCCATGGGCGGGCATGCCGAGCGCATGGTCGAGCAGGCTGTCGCCGCCCTCGTGAACGCCGATCCGGGCTTGGCACAGAAAGTCATCCAGGACGATCTCGTCCTCGACGAGGGGCAGCGCGAGATCGACGACAAGGCGATCGTCATCATCGCCAGGCGTCAGCCGATGGCGACGGACCTGCGCGAGATCGTCGGCGCCATCCGCATCTCGGCCGACATCGAGCGCGTCGGCGATCTCGGCAAGAACGTCGCCAAGCGCGTCGCGGCGGTCATTGACGGCCGCCAGCCGAGCAGCCTCTTCCGCGGCTTGAAGGCGCTAGCCGATCTGGCGCTGACGCAGCTTAAGGAAGTGCTCGACGTTTATGCCTCGCGCTCGGTCGAGAAGATCGGCTTCGTGCGCGACCGCGACGACCAGATCGACGCCATGTACACTTCGCTGTTCCGTGAACTTCTGACCTATATGATGGAAGATCCGCGCAACATCACCCCCTGCACCCACTTGCTGTTCTGCGCCAAGAACATCGAGCGGATCGGCGACCACGCCACCAACATCGCCGAAACCATCTATTACATCGTCACCGGCGACCAGATGCCGGCCGAGCGGCCGAAGGGCGACAAGACCGACCAGGTGGTGTTGCCTGGCCACGTATCGGCCGGGTGACGCGGTATCGGCGACCCAAGATCGGCCAAGTGAAGGGCGGCCACTCGAACGGCCTTCTAATTTAGGCTAAGCTCCTCCAGGTGCAGCAATTTTGTCAGTCGCCGGCTCGGGAGGTTTGCGATGGAACAAGTTCGAAACCTGACCCCGGCCCTGCAGCCGACATCCGGCATTGTTGCGTCCAGCGTCTATTCCGCCGGCAAGCGCGTCGCCGACATTACGATCGAAGAGGCCGGCATATGGGCGGCAAAGCCCGGCCACGTCGTCTGGATCGGCCTGCTCGAGCCGGACCGCAACCTGCTGCTTAGGGTGCAGGCGCAGTTCCACCTGCATGATCTGGCGATCGAAGACGCCGAACATCCGCATCAGCGGCCGAAAATCGAACAGTATGGCGATGCCTTGTTCATCGTCGCCCGCACAGCGCAACTGATCGATGGCCGGGTCACCTTCGGCGAGACGCATCTCTTCGTCGGCACTGGCTATATCGTCAGCGTCAGGCATGGCCCGTCGACCTCTTACGCCGCGGTGCGCCAGCACTGGGAAAGCTGCCCGTCCTCGCTCGCCAAGGGCGAGGATTTCGTCCTCTATGCCATTCTCGACTTCATCGTCGACAACTACATGCCTGTGCTCGAGCAGATCGAGGACGAGGTCGAGCAGATCGAGGACAAGGTGCTGCTGAAGCCGATGAGCGGTGGCGACATAGAGCGGCTCTACATGCTGCGCCGCGATCTGCTCAGGCTGCGCAACGCGGCGCTGCCGCTGGTCGAGGTATGCCGCCGGCTGACCAGCGCCGAGCTGCCCCAGATCCATGCCGCCATGCATCCGCTGTTCCGTGACGTGACGGACCACATCCGCACCGTGCAGGAAAAGATCGACAGCCTGCGCGAGGTGCTCGCCTTCGCCTTCGAGGCAAGCCTTCTGGTCGGACAGAGCCAGGAAACGGCCATCTCCAAGAAGCTGGCCTCATGGGCGGCCATCCTGGCGGTGCCGACGGCCTTCGCCGGCATTTACGGCATGAATTTCGACGACATGCCTGAACTGAAGATGGAATACGGCTACCCCACCGTGCTGGCCGCCATCGCGCTGATCTGCGCGTTTCTGTATTGGCGGTTCAGGAAGAATGGATGGCTGTGAAATAGCGAATAGCGAATAGCGATAAAGAAGCTTGTGCCGGACTCGAATACCGATGTTATTCCTATTTCGTTCGCTATTCGCTATTCGCTATTCGCTTAGCGGCTTCTGCGCCTTTCCGCCGCCGGCTGGAACGCCACCCTTGCATGGTATTTGCAGTACGGCCCGGTTTCGCCAGCGTCGTTGCCGCAGAAGCTGAAGTCTTCCGACAGCGGATCGCCGTTGGGCCACTTGCAGGTGCGCTCGGTCAGCTCGACGAGCTGCAGGTTGCGCGAGATTGGCACGACAACGTTCTCCACCGGGCGGATATAGTGGCGCGCCACCGGCTCCGCCTCGAACTGCACCTGCAGAGCGGTCGCGCCGATGGAGGCCGTCACATGACGGGCAGCGCTAGCGGCACGAGCCACGGACTTCTGCATCGAGGCGCCCTGCGTGGCCTTCTTCTGCCGTGCCGGCGCCGCGGTCGCGCGGCCGCGGCCCGACAGTTTCAGGCGATGCACCTTGCCGATGACGGCATTGCGGCTCACACCGCCGAGCTGCGCGGCGATCTGGCTGGCGCTGAGACCCTCCGACCACAATTTCCTGAGAAGTTCGACCCGCTCGTCAGTCCAGTTCATGAGACCGCGCTCCTGCTGAGGCGTGCGGCGGTCAGAATCCTTTCCCGAGCCGGCTCTCGCCGGGCAAACGACACCACATGTACCGGGTGATTAGATCCGCCGCACGAAATCTAGTTATTTCTCGACTACAATTACCTTATGCGCTGACTCGGTGACAAGAGTCCCCAGGGCAACACCGATTCGGTTTTTACGGTTTTCCCCAACTTGCCCAACCGCTGATGGGCCGGCGTGGCGCTGGAGCCTTGCCGCGCGCTTCTGCGCGACCTTTTCGTTGACTTCATGGTCGAAAAACATGATAAGCCGCAAAGGCCGCCGCATTGGCGGCTTTTTTGATTTCCGGTTCCGGAGACGCATATAATGAGCGGTTCGGCGCTTTACGAGACTTTTGCTCGCGCACCCCTGGCCTTCGACCGCGGGGAGGGGACCTGGCTGGTCACCGACAAGGGCGAGCGATATCTCGACTTCGCCGGCGGCATCGCCGTGAACTCGCTGGGCCACAGCCATCCGCATCTGGTCGCGGCGCTCACCGGGCAGGCGGCCAAGCTGTGGCACGTCTCCAATCTCTACGAGATCCCGGAGCAGCGCCGGCTGGGCGAAAGGCTGGTCGATGCAACCTTCGCCGACAAGGTGTTCTTCACCAATTCGGGCGCCGAGGCTCTGGAATGCGCCATCAAGTCGGCCAGGCGCTATCAGTTCGTCAAAGACCATCCGGAGCGTTTCCGCATCATCACTTTCGAGGGTGCCTTCCACGGCCGCACGCTGGCGACGATCGCAGCCGGCGGTCAGTACAAATATCTCGAGGGTTTCGGTCCGAAGGTCGAGGGTTTCGACCAGGTCGCGTTCGACGATATCGACGCCGCGGAGAAGGCGATCACACCGGAAACCGCGGCTATCCTGATCGAACCCGTGCAGGGCGAGGGCGGCATCCGCCCGGTGCCTACGCAGTCGTTGAAGCGGCTTTGGCAGCTCTGTGACCGGCACGGCCTGCTTCTGATCTTCGACGAGGTCCAGTGCGGCATCGGGCGCACCGGCAAGCTGTTCGCGCATGAGTGGGCGGGCGTCACGCCTGACCTGATGGCGATCGCCAAGGGCATCGGCGGCGGGTTTCCGATGGGTGCCTGTCTCGCGACCGACGAAGCGGCGGCCGGCATGACGGCCGGCGTGCACGGCACCACTTTTGGCGGCAATCCGCTGGCGATGGCGGTGGGCAATGCCGTGCTCGACGTCGTGCTGGCCGACGGCTTCCTCGAGGACGTTCAGCGCAAGGCATTGCTGCTGAAGCAGGGACTGGCGGCGGTCGCCGACGAATTTCCCGAGGTCATCGAAGGCATCCGGGGCACCGGCCTGATGCTTGGGCTGAAATGCGCCATGCCCAACGCCAAGGTTAACATGGCGCTGCGCGACCAGCACTTGCTTGCGGTGCCGGCGGGCGACAACGTCATTCGGCTTTTGCCGCCGCTCACCGTCACCGACGAGGAGATCGGCGAGGCGCTGAAGCGCATTCGGTCGGGCGCCAAGGGCCTGACCGACGCGATCGCGGCCGAAGCCGCGAAGTAGTTTTGGAATCTGCCGATGAGCGTTCGTCACTTCACCGATCTGTCCGCCGTTTCCGCAGGCGATCTGCGCATCATGCTGGACGATGCGATGGCGCGAAAGACCAGGCTCAAGGCCGGCGAGCGTTCGAAGCCGCTCGACGGCAAGGTGCTGGCGATGATCTTCGACAAGCCTTCGACGCGCACGCGCGTTTCCTTCGACGTCGGCATGCGCCAGCTCGGCGGCGAGACCATCATGCTGACCGGCACCGAGATGCAGCTCGGCCGTTCTGAAACCATCGCCGACACCGCCAAGGTGCTGTCGCGCTATGTCGATGCCATCATGATCCGCACCACTTCGCATGACCGGTTGCTGGAACTCACCGAAAACGCGACCGTGCCGGTGATCAATGGGCTGACCGACGATACCCATCCCTGCCAGCTGATGGCCGACATCATGACCTATGAGGAGCATCGCGGTCCGGTGGCCGGCAAGACTTTCGCCTGGACAGGCGACGGCAACAATGTGCTGCACTCGCTTCTGGAAGCCTCGGCGCGGTTCCGCTTCAACCTCAATGTCGCCGTGCCGGAGGGCAGCGAGCCGTTCGAGAAATATGTCGACTGGGCGAAGGCCAATGGCGGCAAGGTGAGGTTTGCCGGCTCGGCCGAAGAGGCCGTCGACCAGGCCGATTGCGTGGTCACCGACAGCTGGGTATCGATGGGCCAGGAGCATCGCGCCCGCGGCCATAACGTCTTCCTGCCCTACCAGGTCAACGCCGCGCTGATGGCCAGGGCGAAGTCCGACGCGCTTTTCATGCACTGCCTGCCTGCGCACCGCGGCGAGGAGGTCACCGACGAGGTGATCGACGGACCGCATTCGGTGGTCTTCGACGAGGCCGAGAACCGGCTGCACGCCCAGAAGGCGGTGCTGGCCTGGTGCCTGGGCGCTTGACCGGGGTCGACTTGATCCGCGCCAACTTGATCCGGGGATGTGTGATGCCTATTTGCGGGCCATCACTGAAATCGAACGCGCTTCGACCCATGCCGCCTGGAAAGCGGGATGGATGCGCCCCGGAGTTTTGTCATGCTGGAAACGCTTTCCTTGGCTGAGCATCAACCCAAACTCGGCGAATTCGGCTTCGCCGGCGACGACCATGTCGTGCCTTACGAAGTAGCGCCCTTGGATGTGCGCGGCCGCACGGTGCAGCTCGGGCCGATGCTCGACGCCATTCTCAGCCGCCACGATTATCCCGAGCCGGTCGCGCGCCTGCTGGCGGAGGCCTGCGTGCTCACCGTGCTGCTCGGCACGTCGCTGAAATTCGAGGGCAAGTTCATCCTGCAGACCCGCACCGACGGACCGGTCGACATGCTGGTGGCGGACTTCACCACGCCGCATTCGTTGCGCGCCTATGCGCGCTTCGACGCCGACCGGCTGCAGGCGCTGATTGCCGCGGGCGGGATCTCGCAGGAGAAGCTGCTCGGCACCGGGGTCCTGGCCCTGACCATCGATCAGGGCGCACACACGCAGCGCTATCAGGGCATCGTCCAACTCGACGGCACATCGCTGGAAGAAGCCGCGCGCACCTATTTCCGCCAGTCGGAGCAGATCCCGACCGATCTGAGGATGTCGGTTGCGAAGCTGGTGACCCCGGGCCCGGGCGGGGCCCGCGAGCAATGGCGCGCCGGCGGCATCCTGGCGCAGTTCCTGCCGCAGGCGCCCGAACGCATGCGCGTGCCCGACATTTCGGGCGGGGATGGCGATCCACGAGACGTGACGCACGAACCGGCCGACAATTCCTGGCGGGAACTCTTGGCGCTGCTCGGCACCATCGAGCCGACCGAGCTCATCGATCCGACGGTGGGCGCCGAGCGGCTGCTCTACCGGCTGTTCCACGAGCACGGCGTGCGCGTCTTCCGCGGTGTGCCGGTTGCCGACCAGTGCTCCTGCTCGCGCGACAAAATCCGCGGCATTCTCGAAGGCTTCTCGGCCGAGGAGATCAAGGACTCGACCGAGGACGGCGGCATCCATGTCGCCTGCGAGTTCTGCTCGACGCAGTACGACTTCGATCCGGCGGAGTTTGCGGCGGAGTGAGAAAGCTCCGGTTCCTCGCCCCCGCTTTGCGGAGGCGGGGAACTCGAGTTCTTTAGTTCACCGTCCTCTTCGTCCCCGGCATATCGAGCGAGAAAGCCGGAATGGCGACGTCGAACGTTTCGCCGCGGCCGTTGCGCATCGTGTAGTGGCCGACCATGATGCCGGATGGCGTCGAGAGCGGGCATCCCGACGTATACTGGTAGCTGTCGCCGGGGTTGAGCTCCGGCTGGTCGCCGACCACGCCCTCGCCGCGCACCTCTTCGACTCGGCCACGCCCGTCGGTGATGTGCCAGTAGCGCGACAGAAGCTGCACGAACTCGTCCGACCGGTTGTCGATCGTCACCTGGTAGCCCCAGACATAGCGGTTTTCGGACGGATCGGAACGGTCCTCCAGATAGAACGGCCTGACCTGCACTTCGATGTTGCGCGTCACGGCGCGATACATGAGCCACTCCGGTGCCGCGCAGGGAACATTTTGTCGCGCGTCGCGGTTCTACCTCCGCAGCGTCGCCAGCCTGCCGGCTTTTCCACCGCACGTGCCGACAAACAATGTCATTTAAGTGACACATGACAATGTTGGTGTGCACAAACCGTGCGGGCGACTCGGGCGCTCTGTCGAGTGATGAAACGGCCGCGGGCGGCCTTTCCGGAGTGACCAGATCTCGATGGAACTGACCCTCGCAGCCGTCTTTGCCTCCTCGGCCCTTCTTTTTTGCAACCTTGCCAGCATCCTGCTCGCATCGTCGCGGCTGAAGCCCAGGCGGATCATTCCTCCGCCTTCCAGCAAACAGCCGCCTGTCTCGATCGTCGTGCCGTCGCGCGGTGTGGAGCCGTTCACGCAGGAGACGCTCGACCGCGCCTTCTCGCTCGATTGGCCGCGCTACGAACTGATCTTCTGCGTCGCGCACGGCGAAGATCCCGTGGTCAAGCTGATCAACGCCGCCATCGCGAGATTTCCGAATGTTCCGGCGCGGCTCCTCGTCGGCGATGACAGGATCAGCGCCAATCCCAAGCTAAACAACTGCATCAAGGGCTGGCGGGCGGCGCGGCACGACTGGGTGATCCTGGCCGACTCCAACGTCCTGATGCCCAAGGACTATGTCCAGCATCTGATGGCGGCCTGGCGGCCGGACACCGGCCTCGTCTGCTCGACGCCGATCGGCTCGCGGCCGGACGGTTTCTGGGCCGAGGTCGAATGCGCCTTCCTCAACACGCTGCAGGCGCGCTGGCAATATGCCGGCGAAGCGCTCGGCCTTGGCTTCGCCCAGGGCAAGAGCATGCTGTGGAACAAGCCGATGCTGGATGCAAATGGCGGCATCCAGGCTTTGGCCGCCGAGATCGCCGAGGACGCGGCGGCGACCAAGCTGGTCAACAGCCTTGGCCTTCGGGTCAATCTCGTAGCCGCGCCCTTCGAGCAACCGCTCGGCCAGCGCACGCTCGCCGAAATCTGGTCGCGCCAGGCGCGCTGGGCGCGGCTGCGCCGCGTCACCTTCCCATTGTTCTTCGCGCCCGAAATCCTGACCGGTGTGGTGGCGCCGCTGCTTATGGCGCTGATTGCGGCGGCAAGCGCCGGTGTCAGCCTGCCCACGACCGCGCTCTGCGTGCTGGCGATCGCCTATGTGCCCGAATGCATGCTCGCCTGGTCAAAGGACTGGTATCTGTCGCCGCGCAGCGTCACCGCGATGATCGTGCGCGACGCGATGCTTCCCGCCATCTGGGCGCGCGGCTGGCTTGGCGGAGCCGTCGAATGGCGTGGCAACGCAATGACCATCCGCAACAGCGGGATGACTGAACTCGAAGAGATTGCTTGAGCCGGCTGCGGCTCAAGCGCGCTCTTTGCCGCCGTGGCGGTTCATTCCTTCGCCGCCTTGAGCGCCTGTTCGATGTCGGCGAGCAGGTCGTCGGTATCCTCCAGCCCGACGGAGAGCCTGAGCGTGCCTGGTCCGATGCCGAGCTCGGCGCGCGCCCCGTCGCTGAGGTTTTTGTGCGTCGTCGTCGCCGGATGCGTGATCAGGCTCTTTGCGTCGCCGAGGTTGTTCGAGATCAGCACGATGTCGAGCGCGTTCTGCAAGGCGAAGGCCGCCTGCTTGCCGCCCTTGACGTCAAGGCAGATCAGCGTCGAGCCGCCCGACATCTGCTTCCTGACGATATCCGCCTGGGGATGGTCGGCCCGGCCCGGATAGATGACGCGGGCGATCTCCGGCCGGCCGGCCAGGAAGTCCGCGATCTTGCCGGCGCTTTCGGTCTGCTGGCGCACGCGCAGCGGCAGCGTTTCGAGGCCTTTCAGCAGCGTCCATGCGTTGAATGGCGACAGGCTCGGGCCGGTGTGCCGGAAATAGTCGTGCAGGTTCTCGTCGATCCACTTTTTGTCCGACAGGATGACACCGCCGAGGCAGCGGCCTTGGCCGTCGATATGCTTGGTCGCCGAGTAGACCACGATATGGGCGCCGAGCTGCAGCGGCTTCTGCTGCAGCGGCGTGGCAAAGACGTTGTCGACGATCACGCGCGCGCCGATCGAATTGGCTAAAGCGGCGACAGCGGCGATATCGACCACTTCCAGCGTCGGGTTGGTCGGGCTTTCCAGGAAGAACAGCTTGGTATTCGGCCTGACCGCTTTTTCCCAATTGGCAATGTCGGTGCCGTCGATCAGCGTCGCCTCGATGCCATAGCGCGGCGCCAGCGTCTCGACCACCCAGCGGCAGGAGCCGAACAGCGCTCGCGCCGCAACGATGTGATCGCCGGCCTTGACGCTGCAGAGCAGAGCGGCGGACACGGCGGCCATGCCGGAAGCGGTGGCGCGTGCGTCTTCGGCGCCTTCCAGCGCGCACATGCGCTTCTCGAACATATCGACGGTCGGGTTGGCGTAGCGCGAATAGATGAAGCCGGGTTCCTCCCCCTTGAAGCGGGCTTCCGCTGCCTGGGCCGTCTCGTAGACATAGCCCTGGGTGAGATACATCGCTTCGGCGGTCTCGCCGAAGCCGGAACGCAGCGTCCCGCCATGCACGAGTGCCGTCTGAGGTTTCCAGTTACGCGTCTTGGTCATCGCCCTGCTTCCAAACACAAAAAAACCGGCCGCGACGTCGCAACCGGTCCATACGGCCTTGCGGCCCGACGGTCCTTTAGCGACTTGTTTAACGTGGCTGCAAGCCGACCGGCCAAATCACCACGGGATAACGACCCTTTAGACCCGCACCGCGCTTGCGTCAATTGCCGGCTTGATTAAGAGGTTTGTACCAGGCAGCTTCCGCAAAAGTGTCCCGCGGTTTTGCGACAGGAAACTGCGACGACAATGACTTCGCCCGGAGCCAGACATTGCGGCAGACAGGCATTCTTCCCGATCAGGACATCGCGGCGCTCTTCCAGTCGGGCGCGCTGAAGTCGCCGCGCGCGCTCGACACCAACCAGATCCAGCCGGCCAGCCTCGATCTCAGACTGGGCGACAAGGCCTTTCGCGTGCGCGCCTCCTTTCTGCCCGGTCCCGATCATCTGGTGGCCGACAAGCTGGACCGGCTGAAGCTGCATGAGATCAATCTCGCCGAGGGCGCGGTGCTGGAGACGGGCTGCGTCTACATCGTGCCGCTGCAGGAAGGCCTGGCGCTGCCGGCGGAAGTCTCGGCTTCGGCCAACCCGAAGAGCTCGACCGGACGACTCGACATTTTCACGCGTGTCATGACCGACCGCGGCCATGAGTTCGATAAGATCGCCGCCGGCTATCATGGCCCGCTCTATCTTGAGGTCAGCCCGCGCACCTTCCCGATCGTCGTGCGCGCCGGCTCGCGCCTGTCGCAGATCCGCTTCCGCACCGGCAACGCGGTGCTGTCGGAGAATGAGTTGCGTGACCTCCATCACGCCGAGATGCTGGTTGCGACCGAGCCGCCCAACATCTCCGGCGGCGGCATTGCGCTCTCTATCGATCTCGACGGCGACAAGGACGGCCTGGTCGGCTATCGCGGCAAGCACCACACCGGCCTCGTCGACGTCGACAAGCGCGCCGCTCAGGATGTGGTCGACTTCTGGGAACCGCTCTACAAGAGCGGGGCCGGCGAGCTCGTGCTCGACCCGGACGAGTTCTACATCCTGGTCTCTCGCGAAGCCGTGCACGTGCCGCCGCTCTATGCCGCCGAGATGACGCCTTTCGATCCGCTGGTCGGCGAGTTCCGTGTCCACTATGCCGGCTTTTTCGACCCGGGCTTCGGCCATTCCGCCGCCGGCGGCAGCGGCAGTCGCGCGGTGCTTGAAGTGCGCAGCCACGAGGTGCCGTTCATCCTCGACCACGGCCAGATCGTCGGTCGCCTCGTCTACGAGCATATGCTGAAGCGGCCGCAGGCGCTTTATGGCAGCGAGTTGGGCTCCAACTATCAGGCGCAGGGGCTGAAGCTCTCCAAGCATTTCCGCGCCGCGCGCTGATCGCCCAACCAGGCTGTGCTTGCCCGGCCTGGCGCGCCGTGCTTGGCTGCGTCCGACCATGTAGCAACTGAAGCCAAGGGGATGAAAATGCAGATATCCAGATGGATCCTGTCGGCTGCGGCCGCCGCCATGCTGGCGCTCGGCGTCGGTTCGGTAGACGCGGCCGAAAAGATCAAGATCGGCACCGAGGGCGCCTATCCGCCCTTCAACACCATCACGCCGGACGGCAAGGTCGAAGGCTTCGACATCGACATCGCCAATGCGCTCTGCGCGCAGATGAAGGTCGAATGCGAGATCGTCACCCAGGATTGGGATGGCATCATTCCGGCCCTGCAGGCCAAGAAATTCGACGCCATCATCGCCTCGATGAGCATCACCGAGGAACGCAAGAAGCAGGTCGCCTTCACCCATAAATACTACACGACGCCGCTTGCGCTGGTCGCCCTGAAGGACGCCGACATCGCCTCGACCGAGCCGGCCTCGCTTGCCGGCAAGACGGTCGGTGCCCAGGCCTCGACCACCCAGGCCAACTACGCCCAGGACGTCTACGCCAAGGCCGGCGCCGAGGCGAAGCTCTACCCGACCCAGGAAGAGGCGGTGACCGATCTGCTCAACGGCCGTCTCGACGCCGTCATCTCGGACAAGTTCGTGCTGGTCGACTGGATGAAGAAGGCGAGCGACGGCTGCTGCAAGCTGGTCGGCGACGTCAAGGGCACCGAGACCGAGGCCGGCATCGCCGTGCGCCTGGAGGACACCGCTCTGCGCGACCGCCTCAACGCGGCAATCGACGCCATCGTTGCCGACGGCACCTACGAGAAGATCCAGTCGAAGTATTTCGATTTCGATATTTATTGAGGTTGAAGCTGCCAATCTCCCCCCTCGTGGGGGAGATCACGCTCTAACCTCACAGCGCCTTCACCGCCACCTTCACCGGCTTCTCGATCTCGAGCGGGTTGCGCAGCGGCAGGCCGAAATCCTTGGCCTCGATCTCGAACGTGTCGCCTTCCTCGGTCCTTACGCCGTCGGCGAAGGAGAGCGTGGCGGTGCCGAACATGTGCACATGCACGTCGCCAGGCTGGCGGAAGGCCGAATATTTGAAGTGGTGATGCTCGAGATTGGCGATGGTGTGCGACATGTTCGCCTCGCCGGACAGGAACGGCTTTTCCCAAAGCACTTTGCCGTCGCGCCAGATTCGTGAAGAGCCCCTGATGTCGGCGGGCAGCTCGCCGATCAGGATTTCCGGTCCGAACGAGGCGTTGCGCAGCTTGGAATGGGCGAGGAACAGGTAGTTCACGCGCTCGGTCACATGGTCGGAAAACTCGTTGGACAGCGTGAAGCCGACGCGGAACGGCGCGCCGTCGTCGCCGATGACATAGATGCCGGCGATCTCCGGCTCCTCGCCGGCGTCTTGCGCGAAGGCCGGCGACATCAGCGCGGCACCGGGCGCCACCGCCATCGTGCCGTTGCCCTTGTAGAACCATTCCGGCTGCACGCCGATCTCGCCCTTTGCCGGCTTGCCGCCCTCCAGCCCCATGCGGAACATCTTCATGGAATCGGTGAGTTGCTCCTCGCCGTCGCTGAGCTTCTTGTGCATGGAATCGCGTGTCGCGGCGGAGCCGAGATGTGTAAGCCCGGTGCCGGTAAGGTGAAGATGCGCGGGGTCGGGATGGTTGATTGGCGATACCAGGCGTCCCTTCTTGTAGACGGCGTCGAGGTCGACCGTCTCGCCATAGCCCTTGCGCTCGATCAGCGCCTCGAGCCCGGTCCCGGTGCGGGCTGCCTCCATCGCCAGCGAATAGACGCTGCGCGCGCCGTTGATGATCCGGGTCTTGCCGCCGCTGCGGGCAACGACGCGGATCGTCTCGGCGTCATCGAGGATCTGGGAAATCAGCATGATGAACCCTCTCTCTTTTGCCTTGGCCCGGCTGCCGATTGGCAAGCCCTGACCGGCGCGGCCCGGAACCGATCCGCGCCACGGTTGAAACTCTTTGTCCGGATTGCACTCGCGAGCCTGGTCCTTCCAAGACTTCTTCGCGCCGACGGGTTGCCGGCAGCTTCGCGATCTAGAACCCGTATGCCTCCTTAGTCCTTGCCTCCGGCCTCTACGCCTTGTTCTTGTTGTAGACGTCGAAGATGACGGCACCGAGCAGCACCAAGCCTTTGACCACCTGCTGCCAGTCGACATTGACGCCCATGATCGACATGCCGTTGTTCATCACGCCCATGATGAAGCCGCCGACCACGGCGCCGATGACCTGTCCGACGCCGCCCATCGCCGAAGCGCCGCCGATGAAGACGGCGGCGATCACGTCGAGTTCGCTGCCCAGACCTGCGGCCGGGACGGCCTGGCCGAGGCGAGCGGCGATGATCAGGCCGCCGAGCGCCGACAGCACGCCCATGTTGATGAAGACGAGCAGCGTCAGCCGTTCGGTGTTGATGCCCGACAGCTGCGCCGCCTTGGCGTTGCCGCCCATCGCATAGATGCGGCGGCCGATGGTCATGCGCTTGGTGACGAAGACGAACAGCGAGATCAGCACGCCCATCACCAGAAGCACCACCGGCAGGCCCCTGTAGCTGGCGAACTGGAAGACCAGGAACAGCGCCAGCGCGCTGCCGACCAGCGTCTTGACGACGAACAGCGGGAAGGGCTCCGCCTCATAGCCATGCCGTTCGCGCTTACGCCGTGTTCTGAAGCCGAAATAGGCATAGGCGAGCACCGCGACCAGACCGAGCACGATCGTCGTCATGTGCAGCGTAAGGCCGCTGCCGACGATGGTCTTGCCGGCCGCATTCACCGTCGGCGGAATGAGCGTCAGCGGCCCGATGACGTCCGGGATGAAGCCCGAGCTCAGCGCCTTGAAACTGTCGGGAAGCGGGCCGACCGAGGAGCCGCCGCCAAGCAGTGCCTGGCAGATGCCGCGGAAGATCAGCATGCCCGCCAGCGTCACGATGAAGCTCGGTATTCGGTGATAGGCGATCCAGTAGCCTTGCGCCGCGCCGATAAGCGCACCGACGATCAGGCAAACGATAGAGACCACCAGCGGATTGCTGAATATCCCGAGCGGCCAGATGACCATCATCATTGCGGCAAGCGCGCCGATGAAGCCGGCGACCGATCCCACGCTGAGGTCGATATAGCCGGCGACGATCACCAGCAGCATGCCAAGCGCCATCACGATGATGAACGAGTTCTGCTGCACCAGGTTGCTGAGGTTGACCGGTTTGAACAGCGTGCCGGACGTCGTGTACTGGAAGAACAGCATGATGACGATCAGCGCGATGATCAGGCCGTATTCGCGCAGGTTCGTCGTCAGCGCCGAAACGGCGACGCGCGGACCATGCTTGACGTCTTCGGCGACGCCGCTCTGCGGCGCGGGAGCGCTTTCTGTGCTCATGAGGCTTTTTTTCCTTCTCCCCGAACGATGGCGCGCATGATCTTTTCCTGGCTGGCGTCGCTTGCCGCCATTTCGCCGACGATACGCCCTTCGTTCATGACATAGATGCGGTCGGTGATGCCGAGCAATTCCGGCATTTCCGACGAGATGACGACGATTGCCTTTCCCTCGGCGGCGAGGCGGGCGATGATCGTGTAGATTTCGTACTTGGCGCCGACGTCAATGCCGCGCGTCGGTTCGTCGAGGATCAGCACTTCCGGGTCGGCGAACAGCCATTTCGACAGCACCACCTTTTGCTGGTTGCCGCCCGAAAGATTGCCGGTCAGCTGATAGACGCTGGATGCGCGGATGTTGGTCTTCTTGCGATAGTCGTTGGCGACGCTCATCTCGCGCATGTCGTCGATGACGCCGCGGCTGGAGACGCCTCCCAAATTGGCCAGCGTCACATTGTGCTTGATGTGGTCGATGAGGTTGAGGCCAAAGGTCTTGCGGTCCTCGGTGACATAGGCGATCCGGTTCTCCACCGCCTTGCTCACCGTCGAAAGATCGAGAGGCTTACCCCTGAGCAGGACCTCGCCGCTGATATGCCGGCCATAGGAACGGCCGAACAGGCTCATCGCGAATTCGGTGCGGCCGGCGCCCATCAGCCCGGCAATGCCGACCACCTCGCCCTTGCGCACGTTGAGGTTGACATTCTTGATCACCTGCCGCTCGGCGTGGATCGGATGGTACACCGACCAGTTTTTCACTTCGAAAATAACCTCGCCGATCTGCGGCTCGCGCGGCGGGTAGCGGTCGTCGAGCGAGCGGCCGACCATCGAAGTGATGATCCGGTCCTCGCTGATGTCCTTCCTGGGCAGGGTCTCGATGGTGCGCCCGTCGCGGATCACCGTCACCTTGTCGGCGACGCGGTTCACCTCGTTGAGCTTGTGCGAGATCAGGATCGAGGTCATGCCCTGGCGCTTGAACTCGAGCAGAAGATCGAGCAGCGCCTGGCTGTCCTTTTCGCTGAGCGAGGCGGTCGGCTCGTCAAGGATCAGCAGCTTCACTTCCTTGCTGAGCGCCTTGGCGATCTCGACCAGTTGCTGCTTGCCGACGCCGATATTGGTGATCAGCGTCTTGGGATCTTCCTTCAAGCCGACTTTGTCGAGCAGGGCCTTGGTGCGCTTCTCGTTGGCGTTCCAGTCGATGACGCCGTAGCTGGAGTGCTCGTTGCCCAGGAAGATGTTTTCCGCGATCGACAGCATCGGCACCAGGGCAAGTTCCTGGTGGATGATGACGATGCCGATATGCTCGCTGTCATGGATACCCTTGAAGTGGCATTCCTGACCGCGAAAGACGATCTCGCCTTCATAGGTACCGGTCGGGTAGACGCCCGACAGCACCTTCATCAGGGTCGATTTGCCGGCGCCGTTCTCGCCGACGATGGCGTGGATCTCTCCTTCCTCGACGCTGAGGTTCACGTTCGACAGCGCCTTCACGCCGGGGAACGTCTTGGTGATGTCGCGCATCTCCAAAATCGTCGAGCTCATCAGGAATTCCGCTCCCTGGCGCAGGCCTTCCGTTTCCGGAAAACGTTATGCGCGAAATCAACATACTGCAGTCTGGCTCGCGCCGCGATGGCGCATGGCGCTGCAGAAGCCGGCAAAAACAATACCGGGGTCGCTTCTGAACGAAAAGGGGCCCTGCGTCGCGCAGGACCCCTCCCTTAAAGGCTGGATTACTTCAGCTCTTCGGCCTTGATGTAGCCGGAGTCGACGACCAGCGCCTTGTAGTTCGACTTGTCGACCTCGTGCGGCGTCAAGAGAATCGAGGGAACGACCTTGACGTCGTTGTTGTAGGTCTTGGTGTCGAGGCCGTCGGGCTTGCCGCCGGAGAGCACCTTGTCGACCAGCTGCACGGTGGCCTTGGCCAGCTCGCGGGTGTCCTTGAACACGGTCGAATACTGCTCGCCCGAAATGATCAGCTTGACCGAGGCGGTCTCGGCGTCCTGACCGGTCACGATCGGCCAGGGCTGAGCATCCGTGCCGTAGCCGACAGCGCGCAGCGAGGCGGTGATGCCGCGGGACAGGCCGTCATAGGGCGACAGAACGCCATCGACGCGGCTGCCGTCCGAGTAGTTGGCCGAGAGCAGGTTGTCCATGCGGGCCTGGGCGGTGGCGGCGAGCCAGCGCAGTGTGCCGACCTTGTCCATGCCCATCTGGCCGGACTTGATCTTGATCGAGCCGTCGTCGATCAGCGGCTGCAGGACCGACATCGCGCCGTTGTAGAAGAAGAAGGCGTTGTTGTCGTCGGGCGAGCCGCCGAACAGCTCGACGTTCCACGGCTTGGTGTTCGGGAAGCGCTCCTTGAGGCCCTTGACCAGGGAATTCGCCTGGATCACGCCGACGCCGAAATTGTCGAAGGTGGTGTAGTAGTCGACATTCGGGGTCTTCTTGATCAGCCGGTCATAGGCGATGGTGACGACGCCTGCGTCATTGGCCTTCTGCAGCGCATCGGCCATGGTGGTGCCGTCGATCGAAGCGATGATCAGCGCTTTCGGGCCTTTCGTGATCTCGTTTTCCAGCTGGCTGAGCTGGTTCGGGATGTCGTCCTGCGCGTATTGCAGGTCGACCGTGTAGCCGAGCGCTTCGAGCTGGGACTTGACGGCGTCGCCGTCGTTGATCCAGCGCTGCGAGGTCTTGGTCGGCATCAGCACGCCGACGAGACCCTTGTCGGCGGCGTGCGCCGAATAGGTCGTGGCGGCAATGCCAAGGGCCGCGACGGCGGCCAGCGTCTTGATGATCTTCACATTTACTCTCCCTGGTTGATGGACGCGACACCTCGGGGCTTCGCGGGCCGCGCAGTCGAACAGGAGCGCAATCGCGCCTCTGTCGGCTTTATCGATCTCCGGTATCCTCCCAATCGGCCCCGCGACGCAGTTTCAATCGATACGATTTTGCTCGTTGCCGATCGCTGCGTCTCGGAACGCGCGAAGGGTGTGTCCCTTTGACATAACTGTCAAATGCGATCTTTGCTGGTTGCTATACCGAAACTGGTATGATTTAGCGTAGCGCAGAGAACTGCCGGAGAGGCTGGGAAATCATGGCGGCGCTGCGCGATCCTGATACGATTTCAGGAAATTACGAGAAGCTTCCGGGGGACGGTGAAACGCTGCTGCGCAGCGGCCTGAGCCTGCGCCATATGCGGATGATCGCCGCGCTCGACGATCACGGACGGGTGAGCGCCGCCGCCCAGGTTATGAATATTTCCCAGCCGGCGGCCTCGCGCATGATTGCCGAGATGGAGGCGGTGCTCGACGTGAAATTATGCGAGCGGCTGCCGCGCGGCGTGACGCTGACCCCTTACGGTCAGGCGCTCGCCAGGCGCGCCCGCTCCATCCTGCTCGAAATGCGCGAAGCCGACCGGGAGATTTCGGAGCTCAAGGCAGGCAAAGGCGGCTCGGTGTTTCTCGGCGCCGTGACCGCGCCGGCGATCGAGCTGGCGGTGCCGGCGATTCGCGAGATCCGCCGCATCTATCCGCGCATCGAGATCACCATGCAGGTCGAGACCTCGAACGTGCTCGCCCGCGAGCTGATCGCCTCCCGCCACGACTTTATCATCGCCCGCATCCCCGACGACCTCAATCCGCGGCTGTTCGAATCGCGCGTCATCGGCATCGAGAAGGCCTGCCTGATCGTGCGCCGCGGCCATCCGCTTGCCGGCGGCGGGATGGTCGGCCTGGAGGAGACGGCTGCCTATGATTGGGTCTTCCAGTCCGGCGGCTCGCCCCTGCGCCAGGCGATGGAAAGCAATTTCTTGAACCGCAGCATCCCGCTTCCCGACCGCATCCTCAACACCTCGTCGCTGCTCTTGACGCTGGTAATGGTGGCGCAATCTGACGCCATCGCCCCCGTTTCAGTACAGGTGGCCAAGTTCATCCAGAGCGGCGACGGGCTGTCCGGAGCGATCGATGTCGTTCAGACCGAGTTCGACATCGAGGTCCGGCCCTACAGCCTGATCACGGTCAGGAACCGGGCGCTCTCGCCCGCCGCCAAGATGCTGCACGACTTCATCCTGCGCGAAGTGGGGTAATGGAACGAGAATGCTACCTGTGCGTTCAAACAGATCGGCAGTTCGCTGGAGCCCGTTTGGGTGAGGGAACCACCTGCCGATGCTGAACTATCGGGAGGTCTTTGATGGAACGTCGCTTGTTTCTAACTGGAATCCTTGGCGTTGCGGGGGCAGCGGCAATTGCAACCCTGGCTGGCCCCAGTAGGGCGGTTGCCGGAATTCCAAGCGGCAACGGAATTCTCGATGAACTCGATAAGCCCGATACCGCCGTCTTCGAGGATGGAGACGAACGGGCTGAAGTGGAGCAGGTTTACCATCGTCATTGGCATCACGGCCGTCGCCGCCGCAGACGGCGCCGCGTTTGGAGACGTGTTTGCCGCCGCTACTGGCGTCGTGGCCGCTGGCGTCGCCGCTGCTGGCGCGAACGTGTTTGGATTGGCTTTTGGCTTTAGGGGTCCATAGCGGTTCAGCTTTGGATAAGAGCCGCTCACCCGCAGTAAAGAACTGTTTTTACGGAATTCCGGACCGAGACGTGGTCCTGGATTGCTCAACCGGTCCAGAGCCGGCCGCCGCAAGGTGGCTGGCTTCTTTTTCGCCATAGATCGCGCGGCGATCCTCTTCTAGGGCCCAAGCCCCTCGCCTTTCGAGCGGCTCTTTCGTTTGCGCGCTTTCGCCGAACGAGGTGGCTCCCTTCGGAGTGCGGTCAAAAAGCACGTTGATTTTCCAGTCCCCCTGCTGTTGAGAGGATGCGGGCAGTTGGGCGATCTGGATGTTCGATGTTTTCAAAGCTGCCTGTTGTTAACCATCGCAATGTTAGCCTTGGTCTCGCCGGATGAGCGAGGTCACCAACATGCACGCCGATCTGCCGCGCGCGCGGGTTAAGCGGAGGCTGATAGCCAAGGCGCTAGCGTTCCTCGCCGCCGCCCTGACAACGCTGCCCGCAGATGCCGAAACGGTGCAGGAAAATCCCGGCGGTCAGATCGTGATCTTCGCTTTGCACGTCGCCGAGCTGCGCGCCGCGAACGAGCCTGTGGAATTTGACGGTGCCTGCGACAGCGCCTGCACGCTCTATCTGTCTTTGCCCGCCGAGCAGCTTTGCATCACGCCGCGTGCATCCTTCGGCTTCCATCTGCCTTACGGCGTCGGCGCCCATGAGAACGCAATCGCCGCCGGTTACCTGATCTCGCAATATCCCGACTGGGTTCGCCTGTGGATCGAGGAACACGGCGGCCTGTCGCACACCATCGTGCGGATGGAAGCCGCCGAGGCCGCAAAGCATCTTCCCCTCTGCGGCGTGCTGGCATGACCGCTAACGGCAACGATCGCATTCGCCTTCGGCCGCTTGAGGACGCTCTGCCTGATCGCAGCGGGCCGGGTGGCACTGTAGCGAGGGATGGAGCGGGTAGCGGGAATCGAACCCGCGCGTTCAGCTTGGGAAGCTGACAGGCTACCATTACATCATACCCGCGCAACAGCCTCGTTACCATGATGGCCCCGCATCTAGCAATCGGCGATGCTGTGGAAGATCTCGGATTCCTGCTGAGGCTTCCTGTTTTTGTATTCGTCTCTCTTTTCATGCCTGAGAAGAGATGGCGCAGTGTCTGCCTTTGGCTGGAGCGGCTGAAACGGGCGCCTGAGTCTCAGCGCGACGTCGGTGCGCAATCGGATCTTGCCGCCTTTGGCATAGCCGGCCGGGAAGACCGGCTCCGAGTCGACGCGATGCGCAGTGAACACAACATCCAGATCGTCCGCGAGTGGCTCGTCGGCTGGCGACCCGAGATCGAACTCCTCGGCGCCGAGCATCTCGATGCGGCGCGCGAACAGGGCCGTGGCGCCGTCCTGTGGATTGCGCATTTCGCCTTCAACGCGCTTGCGGCGAAGATGGTTTTCGCCAAAGCCGGCTTCGACGTCTCTCACGTCAGCAGGCCGGAGCATGGTTTCTCGAAATCGCGCTTCGGCATCCGGTTCCTCAACCCGATCAGAACCTGCGTCGAGCTCAGATATGCGGCGGGCCGTATCGTGATAGACCGCGCCAATCCCGCCGCCAGCATGAACGAGGCGAGGCGGTTGCTTCGCCAGGGCAAGTTTGCGTCCATCACCGCTGGCGCCTGGGAGGGTGAGCTGCTGGTGCGCGCGCGGATCGGCCAGTCGGCCATTGAATTTGCCGGCGGCGCGCCCCGCTTGGCCAGGATCGCCGGCGCTCCCCTGCTGCCGGTCTTCGTCGTTCGTGACGACAGCACAGGCAAGATACGGGTGACTGTGGAAAATCCGATCGATCTTGATCGCGGCCAGGACAAGGCCGAACTGATCCAGAGCGCCGCGCAAGACTTCGCCGATCGGCACCTGGCCTATCTGAAGGCCAGTCCCCACCAGTGGCGCGACTGGGGCAAGTTGAAGGCTCACCAAGGCACCCTGATCGAGACGGAAGCCGGATGCCTCTCTTCAGCATTCTGATCACCGACGACGGCAGCGAGCACCTTTCCGGGCTCGTTGCCGAAAACATCCACTCGCTCACGGCTGCTCATCCTGGCGAAGAGCACCGCCTTTTCCGGGAAGCGGCGTTGGCGGAGTTCATTTCGACGCATTTCGGAGCAGAGGTGCTTTCGGCTTTCAGGACGCTGCGACCTTATTCATACAAGGCGGACCTCGCCAAATATTGTCTGCTTTATGAGCAAGGCGGCCTTTATGCCGATCTTTCCTATTTCTTCCTGCGCGGAGTGCCTCGCGCTGATGGAAAATTGTCGATCTTTCGCGATTTCCTCAGCTCGACCCCGTGGGACACCAGCATCGGGGTTGTTGCCGCGCCGCCTCGCCACAAGGCGCTCGCCAAGGCGATCGAGCTTGTCTGCGCCAATGTGAAACGGGAATATTACGGGCCGACCGCGCTCTGCCCCACAGGCCCGACCTTGTTCGGCAAGGCCGTCGCGCTGACCTGCGAGCCGGAAGACCTCATCGTCGGCGAAGCCCTCAGGTCGGTGCCGTCTGCCGCGCCTCTTCAGCCGTCCGCGGATTTTGGCCATTGCCTCAGCCATGATGGCGAGCCGGTCGCGATCAAGCGCAAGCGGGGCGGCAAGCCGATATCGCACCTCGGTATCGGCGGCGGCAACCGCTACAACAGGCTGTGGCGCTCCAGGGAAGTCTACCGCGACCGGCCGCTTTGGGCCCGCATCTTCCGATGGCGAATCTGACCGTGCGAGCCACGTGTGCCGGCCGGATTGGGCTATCAAGGCCGCCAGCAGGATAGCTTTGCGCTGCGGGCTTCGGCTTGATGCCGGGTATCCGAGTGCGTATTTCTGAGGTCGCGCCCCGAATCGGGCAGCTCGAACCGGAGAACGGCCTTGTCCGCACTGACACGCTTTCTCGGCGATACGCCACTCAGGGTGCTTGTAAAGCTGCTGGTGGTTTCCTTTCTCGTCGGCCTCGTCATGCACGCTTTCGGCTGGTCGCCGATGGACGTGCTCTACGGCATCCGCCAGTTCTTCATCGACCTGTGGAACCTCGGCTTCCATACTCTCGACCGCTTCCTGGGCTATATCCTGCTCGGCGCCGCGATCGTCGTGCCCGCCTTTATCCTGCTCAGGATTGCGAGCTACAGGAAGTAGCCTGGCGAGCGTCAGCATACGCGGCCGCGACCTCGAACAGAATGGCGTGGCGCGCGGCAAGCGCCGGCACGTCGCTCGAATAGCCGCCGCCGATGACGCCGCATAGCGGGATGCCGGCCTTGCGGAAATAGCTGATGACCAGCTCCTCTCGGCTGCGCAGGCCGTTGTCGGTCAATGTCAGCCGGCCAAGCCGGTCCTCGGCATGGACATCCACGCCGGCATTGTAGAACACGATGTCCCAGCGCCGCCTTGCGCAAAGCTCTGGAAGAATGGCGCCGAGCCGGTCGAGATAGGCAGCGTCGCCGGTGCCGTCCGGCAGCGCGATATCGACATCGGAGGCGATCTTGCGCGCCGGATAATTGCGTTCGCCATGCATGGAAAAGGTGAAGGCGCGCGGCTCATCCTTCAAAATGTCCGCCGTGCCGTCGCCCTGATGCACGTCGAGATCGACGACCAGGATGTTTTCGACGGCGCCCTCCGCAAGCAGGACCAGGGAAGCCACGGCCACGTCGTTGAAGGTGCAGAAGCCCGCGCCTTGGGCACGCCTGGCATGGTGGCTACCGCCGGCGGCGTTGCAGGCTATGCCGTGTTTCAGCGCCAGCCGCGCCGCCAGCACCGTGCCTGCCGTTGCTAGCTGCGCTCTCAATGACACGCGCTGGCTGACCGGGAAGCCGATCTCGCGCTCGATCTTTTCAGGCACCTCGCAAGTGAGCACCTGGTCGACATAGCCGGCCTCGTGCGCGAGCTTGAGCCACGCCGCCGGCGCCCGTTCCGGCATCGAAAGCGCTCCCGCTGCTGCCAGCCCGCGGCTGTGCAAAGCCTCCATTAGCAACGGATATTTGCTCATCGGAAAGCGGTGATTGACGGCAAAGCCGGCGTCATAGTCGGGATGGTGGACGATCTGCAAAGGCATGATGGGGCGGCCTGCGCCAGAGCTGGAATTCGGTTAGCCGTCACCCGATGGCGATTGCGCGGCAGCGGCAAACTGGGGCACATCGGCCATTCTAGCAAGCCGCAATGAGCAAGGCAGCAATCCTTGGACAAGGGTGCGACCCACATCAACGCCGGGACCTTCATCGTCACCAACCGGTCGGTGCTGGCGATCGCGGTGCCGATGACGCTTGCCTATCTGACGACGCCGCTGCTCGGCATCGTCGACACCGCGGTGATCGGGCAGTTCGGCGATGCGGCTCTTCTCGGCGGACTGGCGGCAGGCGCGCTGGTCTTCGACGTCGTCTTCACCACCTTCAACTTCCTGCGCTCCGGCACCACCGGCCTCGTCGCCCAGGCTTTCGGACGCGGCGATCCGCTGGAGGAGCAGGCGGTGCTCTGGCGGGCCGTGCTGATCGCGGTCGTCGCCGGCGTGGTGCTTGCAGCACTTGCGCCGCTGTTTGCGGTAGGCGGCCAGTGGTTCATGGGCGCCGAGCCGCGTGTCAGCGCGGCGATGTCGGTCTATATCCGCATCAGGCTCATTGCCGCGCCCTTCTCGCTCATCAACTACGCCATCTTGGGCTACGTGCTGGGGCGTGGCGAGGGCGGGATAGGGCTGATGCTGCAGGCCGTGCTCAACGGCATCAACATCCTGCTCTGCTTCCTGCTCGGCCTCGAGCTCGGCTGGGGCGTGGCGGGCGTTGCCTGGGCGACCGTCACCGGCGAGTTCCTGGCCATGCTGCTCGGCCTTGCCATCGTGCTGAGGCGGTTCCGCAAGCTGGAGCGGCCGTCGCGCCGGCGCATCCTCGACCTGCCGGCCTACCGACGCATGCTGTCGCTCAACCGCGATATCATGATCCGCTCCTTCTCGCTGCTTGCCGCCTTCGCGCTGTTCACTAGGCAGGGCGCCCAGTTCGGCACGGTGACGCTCGCCGCCAATGCCGTGCTGATGAACTTCTTCCTCGTCGCCGGCTATTTCCTGGACGGCTTCGCCACCGCGGCCGAGCAATTGGCCGGCCGCGCCATCGGCGCGCATGCGGCCGCCCCTTTCCGGCAAGCCGTACGGCTGACGCTGATCTGGGGCTTTGGCCTGGCGGCGGTCGCCAGTCTTACCCTGCTGACGGCGGGCGCACAGCTGGTGGCGATGGTGACGACCGCTCCGGAGGTCCGCGCGGTCGCCGACATTTATCTGCCCTGGGCCGCCTTCACCGCGCTGAGCGGCGTGCTTGCCTTCCAGATGGACGGCGTCTTCATCGGCGCCACCTGGTCGCGCGACATGCGCAACATGATGCTCCTGTCCTTCCTGGCCTTCGCCGCGGCGCTGATCACGCTGGCGCCCGCCTTCGGCAACAACGGCCTATGGGCCGCACTGCACGTCTTTTTGCTGGTGCGGGGTTTCAGCCTGCTTGCGGTGCTGAGGCTCAGGATGCGCACGGCGTTCAGCTGATCGGCTTTGAAGCCCAGCGCTCGCAAGCCGAGTCGCGCAAATCCTGGATCGAGCCAAGCCGCTCGCGCTCCACAAACCGCGCCATGCCGGCAACGATGCGGCCAGGCAGCGCCGGGCCGGCATAGATCATGCCGGTATAGAGCTGGACGAGATCGGCGCCGGCGCGGATCTTCTCCAGCGCGGTTTCCGCCGAGTCGACGCCGCCGACCCCGACGATCGTCACTTGTGGGCCGAGCAGCTTGCGCATCCGGGCGAGTACCGCCGTCGAGCGCTCGAAAAGCGGCTTGCCTGACAGCCCGCCGGCTTCGCCGGCCAGACTTGCGCTGCGCAACCCGACCCGGGCAAGCGTCGTGTTGGAGACGATGACCCCGTCGATCCTTTTCTCGATGACTTCGGCGGCGATGTCTTCCAGTTCCGCTTCGACGAGGTCCGGCGCGATCTTGAGGAAGATGGGCGGCTGCGCCGAAGCCTTGGCGCGTTCAGCAATCACGCGCGACACGAGTTCGCCCAGTTGCTCGCGCGCCTGCATGTTGCGCAGGCCCGGCGTGTTGGGCGAGGAGATGTTGACCGTCAGATAACTGGCATGAGCCGCGAAGCGGGCGACGCCGCGCTCATAGTCGGCAATGCGGTCGGCGCTGTCCTTGTTGGCGCCGATGTTGACGCCGACAATACCCGGCCGCCCTTTGCGCGCGCCAAGCCGTCTTTCGGCGGCCGCATGCCCTTCATTGTTGAAGCCGAGCCGGTTAATCACCGCTTCGTCCGCGGTCAGCCGGAAGATGCGCGGCCGGGGATTGCCCGATTGCGGCAGCGGCGTGATGGTGCCGACCTCGGCGAAGCCGAAGCCAAGCCCAAGCAGCGCGTCCGGCACTTCGGCGTTCTTGTCGTAGCCGGCCGCCATGCCGAGCGGGTTCGGAAAATCGAGCCCGCAGACGCTGACCTCGAGCCGCGCGTCGCGCGGGGGAGGCGAGGCGGCCGGCAGGCCGCAGCGCAAAGCCGCGATCGACAGGCCATGCGCCGTTTCCGGGTCGAACGAGAAAAGCAACTTTTGGCCGATCCGGTCGAGCACGCTCATTCGCCCTCCAGCAGCGGGAATTCGTGGCCGTCGGCGCCGAGCGGCAATGGCTTCACCCAGAGCACGGCGTCGAGGGCGAGTGCGGCGTGGAGATGCGGGAACAGGGCGCCGCCGCGCGACACCTCGTATTTCAGCGCGTTGCCCAGCTTTGCCGCGTCGACAGCGATGAGAAGCAGGTCCGCCTGGCCGGCGAAATGCTTGGCCGCCGTCTCGCGCACCTGGGCAGCGGTGGAGAAATGGATGAAGCCGTCGGCGATGTCGATCGGCGCCCCGGTGAAGCGGCCGTTCCGTTCCGCTTCGCGCCACATGGCTTCAGGCGCGATCTTGTAGATAAACTGAGACATTGGCGCGCTATAGTCCGAACGATCCATGGGGGAAAGGGTGCTTGCGAACTCTTCCCCATTTCAGGCGCAAACCTGTGATATTGTTCGCACAACGGCTCATGGAGGATAACATGCGTCTGCAGCACATTCTAATCCCGGCGGCGCTTTGCTCGCTGGTCGCCGCATCGGCCTATTCCGAGGAGACCGACCGCTATCGGCTCGAAAAGTCCGCCAACGGCTATGTCCGCATGGACACCCAGACCGGCGCCATGTCGATCTGCGAGGAGCGCTCCGGCCAGCTCGTCTGCAAGTTGGCCGCCGACGAGCGCTCCGCCTTCCAGGACGAGATCGACCGGCTGCAGAGCACGGTGAAGGCACTCGACGAGCGCGTCGCGAAGCTTGAGAACTCGCTCTCGGCCCGGCTGGAGTCCCAACTGCCGAGCGAGGAGGATTTCAACAAGACGATGAGCTACATGGAGCGCTTCTTCCGCAGCTTCATGGATATCGTCAAGGACATCGACAGGCAAGAAGGCGACGGTGGCACGAAGCCCAGCCCGCAAAAGACCTGAGCTCCCGGGAAAAAGCCCGCGCGCGCGGCCTTTGCTGCTTGAAAACGCGCCGCGCCGCCGCATAATCGTTCCGATCCCGTAAGAAAGCACATAAATCAGCAAATGGGACGGGGAGGAGTATTTGCCGTCGGGCCACACTTTCGTCATTGCCGACGACCATCCGCTGTTTCGCGGCGCGCTAAAGGAAGCGCTGGCCGGCATAGGCGACGTTGCCGCCATCCATGAGGCCGGCGATTTCGAAAGCGCCAAGGCGCTGGTCGTCGCCAATGAAGACATCGACATGGTGCTGCTCGACCTGTCGATGCCCGGCGCCAGCGGCCTGTCCGGACTGATCTCGCTGCGCGGCATCCATGCCTCGGTGCCGCTGGTGGTGGTGTCGGCTCATGACGATCCAGCCACCATCCGCCGCGCGCTCGATCTCGGCGCGTCCGGCTTCATCTCCAAATCGGCAAGCATGGAGGAGATACGCAGCGCCGTCCTGACTGTGCTTGCCGGCGATATCGCAGCACCCGCCGGCATCGAGCTCGGCGTCGAGCGCGACCCGGAGATTTCCGATCTGATCAAGCGCCTGCAGGCGCTGACGCCGCAGCAGACGAGGGTGCTCGGCATGTTGGCCGAAGGCCTGCTCAACAAGCAGATCGCCTATGAGCTCGGCGTCTCCGAAGCCACCATCAAGGCGCATGTCTCGGCTATATTGCAGAAGCTCGGCGTCGACAGCCGCACCCAGGCGGTCATCCAGCTTTCCAAGATCGGCGGCGATCCGCTGCAGCCGGTGAGCTGATCATTCCGCCGCGGGCGCCAGTGCCCTGACCCTTGCCATCATCGAGCGCAGCACGGCAGGCTTCAGCGGCTTGTTGATCACCGGCACATCAAGCAGACCAGCAGCAGTGCGCACCTCGCTGGAGCGGTCTGCGGTGACCAGCACGCAGGGCAGATCCTTGCCGTAGGCGGCGCGCAGCCTGGCGATGGCGTCGAGCCCGGTACCGCCGTCGAGATGATAGTCGGCGAGCACCACATCCGGCCTTGCCGCACCCGGGCGCATCAGGTCCTGCGATCCCGAAGCGGTCTCGACGCTGCAGCCCCAGCCTTCGAGCAGCAGGCGCATGCCGTCGAGGATGCGCGCGTCATTGTCGATGCACAGCACATTGAGTCCGGCAAGTGAGGATGGCGCGCGGGCGGGGGCCTTTCCCGTCTCGCGCGGCGGCGCCGCGATCGCGGCGACCGGCAGGATGACGGAAAAACGCGTGCCCTTGCCGGGGTTGGAGAAGATGCGGATTTCGAGCCTGAGAACCCTGGCGATGCGGTCGACGATGGAAAGGCCAAGGCCAAGGCCTTCGGCTTCGCGCGCGCCCTCGTCCAACCGGGTGAATTCGTGGAAGACGGTGTTGAGCTTGTCGGCGGCAATGCCGATGCCGGTGTCGATCACCTGGATCTCGGCCAGCTCGCCGCGCCTTCTCACGCCGACCAATATGCGGCCTTCGCGCGTGTATTTGATCGCATTGGAAACGAGGTTCTGGATCAGCCGGCGAAGCAAATTGCGGTCGGTCATCACGCCGAGCGACGACGGCATGATTTTCAGGCCGAGCTTCTTTTCGGCGGCGAGCGGGCGAAAATCGTTGCCGATCTGGCCAAGCAGCCCGCCGAGGCTGAAGGCGGTGTCCTCGGGCTTCAACGCGCCGGCGTCGAGCCGCGATATGTCGAGCACCGCGCCGAGGATGGTCTCGACCGATTCCAGTGAGGATTCGATGTTGGTCGCGGCCCTGCCGGCCGGCCCCTTGCCGGCCTTCTCGATCAGCGAGGAGCAATAGAGCCTGGCGGCGTTGAGCGGCTGCAGGATGTCGTGGCCCGCGGAGGCGAGGAAGCGCGTCTTGCTGAGATTGGCTTCCTCGGCAAGCATCTGCGCCTGCGCCAGCTCCTCGTTGACGCGGGTGAGCTCGGCGGTGCGGCTCCTGACCCGCTGCTCCAGCGATTCATTGGCCCGCTTCAGCGCCAGGTCCTGCTCGACGCGGCCGGAAATGTCGGCATAGGTGGCGACGATGCCGCCGTCGGGCATCGGGTTGGAACGCAGCTCCAGGATGCGGCCGCTGGTCCTGAGCTCCATCTGCCAAGGACCGACGAAGCTGGTCAGCCGGTTGAGCATCGTAACCCGCTGGTCGGCGGCGATATCGCCGCGCTCGGCCAGATGCCGCAGGATCTGGTCGAGCGACACGCCCACTTGGCCCATCTCGTCAGGCAGATCGAACAGCGCCCTGTATTGCCGGTTCCAGCAGATCAGCCGCAAATCCCGGTCGAAGACGGTGATGCCCTGCTCCATCTGGTCGAGCGCGATCTGCAGCAGGTCGCGGTTGTGCTGCAGCGCCTCGGTGGCGTCGTCGAGCAGCCGGAAGGCGTCCTTGGAGTCGCGGTCGTTGCGGCGGAACAGCAGCGACAGGATAAGCCGCGCCGACGACGAGCCCACGGCGCTCGCCAGCAACTGCTCCGAGAAACGGATGACGTCCATGCTGGCCTGTTCCTTGCCGTGCAGGGAGACGTTCGCGTTCTTCTCGAAGGACTGGAAGGAGCGCTCGGTGCGCTCGACGCCGAGATAGCGGGAAATCGTATCCTTGAGGTCGTTGACCGTGACCGCGGTGCGGAAGCGGCGCAGGCTTGGCATCGGCCCCGCCTCGCGCGGCACGAAGATCGCCGCCTGGATGCGCTCCAGCGGCACCGATGCGCGGGACAGCGAACCCATCACGAAGAACAGCGTGTTGACTGACAGGCTCCACAGCACGCCGTGGTTCAGCGGCTCGCCGACGGTGCCGAACAGCGCCTGGGGTCTCAGCGCCTCGAAGCCGAACAGTCCATGGACGACAAAGTCGGAGCCGGGACCGACAAGCGAAGGGAGCAGCAGCGTGTAGCCCCAGACCGCGATGCCGGCGACCATGCCGAGCGCGGCGCCCCGGCCATTGGCGCGGCGCCAGATCAGCCCGCCGATCAGGGCGGGCGCGAATTGCGCGATCGCTGCGAAGGACATCAGCCCGATCGAGGACAGCCGCGCGCTGTTGGTGCTCTCCCGGTAATAGAGGAAGGCGATGAACAACATGATGAAAATCGACGCTCGCCGAACGTTCAGGATCAGCGTCGACCAGTCTTCGTTCTCCGAAGAAGTGGTCTTGAGCAATCGACGCACGAACAGCGGGATGACGAGGTCGTTGGAAATCATGATCGACAGCGCCACGCTCTCGACGATGACCATGGCGGTGGCCGCCGACAGGCCGCCGATGAAGGCGATCATCGCCAGCACGTCGTGGCCGCTGAATAGCGGCAGCGACAGGACGTAGAGGTCGCTGCTGGTCCTTGCGCCGACCAGCGACAGCCCGGCAAAGGCGATCGGCAGGACGAACAGGTTGATCGCCACGAGATAGAGCGGAAACACCCAGGTCGCGGTGCGCAGCTCGGCCTCGCTGCGATTCTCGACGATGGTGACGTAGAATTGGCGCGGCAGCATCAGGATGGCGAAGCCGCTCAAGGTCGTCAGCACAAGCCAGGTGACCAAGGACGTGTTGTAGCCCATCGCCTGGCGCACCTCGGCATTCGCCCCGAGCGTCGCCAGCATGTCGCCGGGGCCGCCGAAGATGAGAAACGTGACCATAAGGCCGATGGCGAGGAAGGCGGCGAGCTTGACCACCGTCTCGACCGCGACCGCCAGCACCAGCCCGTCCTGGTGCTCGGTGGCGTCGGCGTGGCGGGTGCCGAACAGGACCGCAAACAGCGCCAGCAGCATCGCCACCACCAGCGAGATGTCGCTTACAAAAGGATCAAAGGAAGGCGGCGATCCCGTATAGTGCTCGATCATCAGGCTGACCGAGCCGGAGATCGCCTTGAGCTGCAGCGCGATATAGGGCACGGCGCCGACCGTGGCGATCAGCGTGGCGATCGCCGCGACGGCAAAACTCTTGCCGTAGCGGGCGCCGAGAAAGTCCGCAATCGAGGTGATCTTTTCGCTCTTTGCCAGCCGGACGATGCGGTTGAGCAGCGGGAAGCCGAACACGAAGACCAGCACCGGGCCGGTGTAGATGCCGAGGAATTCGAGACCCCGCTCGGAGGAGAGCCCGACCGAGCCGAAGAAGGTCCAGGAGGTGCAGTAGATGGCGAGGCTGAGCGCATAGATGGAGGGCCGTGCGCGGCCGAGCCCGGCTGCCACGGAGCGCCGGTCGCCGACGCTGGCGATGGCAAAAAGCAGCGTCACATAGGCGATCGCGATGATGACGACGAACCAGCCTTGCACGGTTCGAACTTCCTTCCTGACCGGCTGCTCGTCCGGTTATCAAACGCAACCACAGCTTTGAAGCCAAGTCCACCGCGGCTTTCGGCGCATAGGTGCTTGGTGACGCCCAGAAGCGCGAACCGGTTAGGCACAAACCGGCGGCTCCGCCCTTTTTCCGGTTTTGCAACTGGGGGTTTTTGTTATTGTGGCTTCGGGGCCGGCGCCGGAGAGCCGGGGCGGCAGCGCGGCCCGTTATGGCAAGGAGGGTCGGATGCTGAAAGAATTCCAGGAATTCATCTCCAAGGGCAATGTGATGGACTTGGCCGTCGCCGTCATCATCGGCGCCGCCTTCGGCAAGATCGTCGATTCGCTGGTCGGCGACATCATCATGCCGATCATCGGCGCGATTTTCGGCGGGCTTGACTTCAACAATTACTTCTTTGGGCTGTCCTCCAATGTGCACTCGGCCACGCTGGCCGAAGCCAAGAAAGAGGGAGCCGTTTTCGCCTATGGCAGCTTCATCACCGTCGTGCTGAATTTTCTGATCCTCGCCTTCATCATTTTCCTGATGGTCAAGGCGGTGAACAATCTGCGCAGGCGGCTGGAGCGAGAGAAGCCCGCGCCTGCCGCGGCGCCGCCACCGGCGGATGTCCAGCTTCTGACCGAAATCCGCGACCTGCTCGCCAGGAAATAACGCATCCAACGCTCTTCGCTGGACCAAAACCCCGGCCGCTTGCGGCTGGGGTTTTCTGTTCAGTGATCTGGTAAGAGCGCAGCAAAACGAGCACGGATTTGTCCATGACCCTGATTGAGACCTTGCGCGCCGAAGCCCGTGCTGCCCCCGAAAGCGGCATTGTCGCCGTCGTCAATCACGGCCGCTTGCACGAAGGCCTTATTCCGCTCTGGGCCGGAGAGGGCGACCTGCCGACGCCTTCCTTCATCAGCGATGCCGCCGCAGGCGGCCTCGCCAATGGCGAGACCTTCTACACCTGGCAGAAGGGCATTCCCGAGCTCAGGCAGGCGCTCGCCCGCTACTATGCCAGGCATTTCGGCCAGCGCTTCGCCGAGGAAGAATTCATCGTCACCGGCTCGGGCATGCATGCCATTCAACTGGCCATCGACGCGATCGCCGGCAGCGGCGACGAGGTCATCTATCTCTCGCCGGCTTGGCCGAATTTCGCCGCCGCCGCCGGTGTTGCCGGCGCTGTTCCCGTGCCGGTCACGCTCGACCAGTCCGGGAATGGCTGGTCCTGCGATGTCGACAAGATCGCAGCCGCCATCACGCCGCGTACCAAGGCGCTGTTCATCAATACCCCCTCGAACCCGACCGGCTGGACAGCCGACAAGGAAACGCTTCAAGCGATCCTCGATCTGGCCCGCACGAAGAAGCTTTGGATCATCGCCGACGAGATCTATGCGCTGTTCCACTATGGCCACGGCCGCGCGCCGTCTTTCCTCGATATCGCAACGGCGGAAGACCGCATCCTGTTCGTCAACAGCTTCTCCAAGAACTGGGCGATGACCGGCTGGCGAGTCGGCTGGATCAAGACGCATCCGGCGCTGCAGCAGGTGTTCGAGAACCTGATCCAGTATTCGACCTCGGGCGTCGCCCAGTTCATGCAGCGCGGCGCGGTTGCGGCCCTCGACAAGGGTGACGGCTTTATCGTCGAGCAGGTGGAGCGGGCACGTGCGGCGCGCGATCTGGTCTGCGACATCCTGGGTGCCACCGGCAAGGCGCGCTTCACCGTGCCGCAAGGTGCGTTCTACCTGTTCTTCACCGTCGACGGCATCACCGATTCCCGCGCCGCCGCCTTCGACATCGTCGACAACGCCAATGTCGGCCTGGCGCCCGGCACGGCCTTCGGCCCCGGCGGAGAGGCTTTCCTCAGACTATGCTTCCACCGCCGCCTCGATCAGCTCGAGGAAGCGGCAAATCGCCTGGCGAAATGGATGAAGACGGTCTGAGACGGGCGGCTTCAGCCGCCTGATTTCGGCACCAGGAGTGGAATAATCCGGTCGCTCTTGGCGACGGCCGGGCGGCCGGAGGCGGCATAGGGGATGCCGAGCGCGTCCCAGGTCTCGACCAGCGCGTCCTGCAGTTCGGCGATCAGCGCGTCCGAATGGAACGGGGTGGGCGTGATGCGCAGCCGTTCGGTGCCGCGCGGCACCGTCGGATAATTGATCGGCTGGATGTAGATGCCGTGGACGCCAAGCAGGCGGTCGCTCGCCATCTTGCAAAGCTCGGGATCGCCGACCAGCACCGGCACGATATGGGTGGCCGATTCCATCACCGGCAGCCCGGCCGCGGCAAGCACCTGCTTGGCCCGCGCTGCCTGGCGCTGCTGGGCGTCGCGCTCGGCCTGCGAGCGCTTCAAATGCCTGATCGAGGTGGTGGCGGCCGCCGCGATCGCGGGCGGCAGCGCGGTGGTGAAAATGAAGCCCGGCGCATAGGAGCGCACCGCGTCGATCACAGCGCTTGTGCCGGTGATGTAGCCGCCCAGCGTGCCGAAGGCCTTGGCCAGTGTCCCCTCGATGATGTCGATGCGGTCGGCAAGACCCTCGCGCTCGGTGATGCCGCCGCCGCGCGCACCATACATGCCGACGGCATGCACCTCGTCGATATAGGTCATGGCGTTGTAGCGCTCGGCGAGCTCGACGATCTGCTTGATCGGCGCGATGTCGCCGTCCATCGAATAGACGCTTTCGAAGACGATCAGCTTGGCGCGCTCGCGTCCTGCCGCCTGCAGCAGGCTTTCCAGATGCGCAACGTCGTTGTGGCGGAAGATCTTCTTCTCGGCCCCGGAACGCCGCACGCCTTCGATCATCGAGGCATGGTTCAACTCGTCCGAGATGATCAGGCAGTTGGGCAAGAGCCTGGCGATGGTCGAGATCGAGGCTTCGTTGGAAACGAAACCGGAGGTGAAGACCAGCGCCGCCTCCTTGTCGTGCAGGTCGGCGAGCTCATGCTCCAACTCGACCAGCGGGTTGGACGTGCCGGAAATGTTGCGGGTGCCGCCGGCGCCCGAGCCCATCCGGCCCGCCGCGTTCTGGAAGGCGGCGATGACGTCCGGATTCTGGCCCATGCCGAGATAGTCGTTGGAGCACCAGACGGTGATTTCCTGGGCGCGACCGTTGGAGCGCCAGATGGCGCGTGGAAACTTGCCCACGATGCGCTCGAGGTCGGCGAAAACGCGGTAGCGCCGCTCGGCATGGAGCTGGTCGATCGCGTCTTCGAAGAACCGCTGGTAGTTCATGTCGGCTTCCCAATTTTGCGCCGGATCATAGTCACGGGCCTATGTTACGTCCACCGCGCCGCACCGGTCAAAATGCCACGCCCCGCGCCTGTTCCTAACGATGCCGGATCATGGCCTATTCCCGGGGATGTGAACCAGCTTTGTTTCGGTACGATGCCTCGGGCAGGCGGAACTGTTACAGACTTAACACTAAAATGGGAGGCTAATGGGCTTACGGCGGGGTTTCCAGCATGGCGGCTGTTGAGACAGTTTCCGATAAATCTTGATCAGCGAGGTAAGCGATGACGGTTTTGGTGACGGGCGGTGCCGGCTATATCGGCAGCCACATGGTCTGGGAGCTTTTGGACGCTGGCGAAAGCGTCGTCGTGCTCGACAGGCTTTCCACCGGCTTCGAATGGGCGGTGGCGCCGGAGGCGAAGCTCGTCGTCGGCGACGTCGCCGATGGCGATCTGGTCGGCCGGATCATCCGGGAAAACAAGGTCGACGCCATCATCCATTTCGCCGGCTCGATCGTGGTGCCGGAATCGGTCGCCGATCCGCTCGGCTATTACGAGAACAACACCTGCAAGACACGCGCGCTGATCGAAACCGCCGTGCGCGAGGGCGTGCCACATTTCATCTTCTCGTCCACCGCGGCAGTCTATGGCGGCGCCGGGCTGGAGCCGGTGCGTGAGGACGCGCGGCTGGCGCCGGAATCCCCTTACGGCCTCTCCAAGCTGATGAGCGAGTGGATGCTGCGCGATGCCGCGATTGCGCACGACATCCGTTATACGGCGCTGCGCTATTTCAATGTCGCCGGCGCCGATCCCAAGGGCCGCACCGGACAGTCGACGCCCGGCGCCACGCATCTGATCAAGGTCGCCTGCGAGACGGCCCTCGGCAAGCGGCCATTCATGCAGGTCTTCGGCAAGGACTATCCGACACCGGACGGCACCTGCATCCGCGACTACATCCATGTGAGCGATCTGGCGGCGGCGCACCGGTTGGCACTGCAGCGGCTGCGCGATGGCGGGGAGAGCCTCGTCGCCAATTGCGGCTACAGCCACGGCTATTCGGTGCTGGAAGTGATCGACAGCGTGCGCCGCGCCTTCGGGCATGATTTCGACGTTCGCATGGGTGAGCGACGGCCGGGCGACGCCGCCGCCGTGGTCGCCAATTCCGATCTTGCCCGCAAGGAGTTCGGCTGGACGCCGCAGCGCGACGATCTCGACCAGATCGTCAAGGACGCGCTGACCTGGGAACGCATCCTGACGACCAAGAACTCCGTTCGAAACTAAGCAGTTCAGGAAAGTGTGTGGCGGTTGGGTTCGGCGACTTCGCCGTAGCCTTCGTCCCGGAATTGCGTAAATGACACTGACCTGTTGGGCCAAGGGCTCGTCCGGCGCTTTTAGACGCGGTATTGAGGCTCATGCGGCGGTGCGCCGAAGGCGCACTATTGGAATGAGCCTTGAGGGACGGCATGAAGGTCTTGGTGCTCGGCGCCGGCGTGGTTGGCACGGCGGCCGCCTACTATCTGGCTAAAGACGGTCATGAAGTGACGGTGATCGAGCGCCATGAGGCAGCGGCGCGCGGCACCAGCCAGTCGAACGCCGGCCTGGTCTCGCCGGGCGACGCCACCGCCTGGGCCTCGCCGGCGGCGCTGAAGACCTTTTTGCGCGCGCTCTGGAACCATGACCTCGGCATCAAGGTCCGGCTGCGCCTCGATCCGTATTTCTATGCCTGGAGCCTGCGCTTCCTGCGCGAATGCACCGTAGCGCGCCTGCGCGCCAACACCGACGTCAAGCTGAGGCTCGCGCTCTATTCGCGCGACTGCATCAATGCGCTCTCGGAGGCGACCGGCATCCACTACGACGAACGCAAGAAAGGCATCCTCTACTTCTTCCGCTCGCAGAAAAGCTTCGACACCGGCACCGACAATTACCGCTATCTCGGCGAGCACGGCCTGCCGATCGAGATCGTCGGCCGCGACCGCCTAGCCGAGCTGGAGCCGGGCCTTGCCGGCGTGAAGGACAAGATCGCCGGCGGCATCTATTCGCCGATCGACCAGACCGGCGATTCCAAGCAATTCGTCGACAAGCTCGCCGCCTATGCGGCCGAGAAGCTTGGCGTCAGGTTCCTGTTCGGCACGACAATCGAGGGTCTCGACATCGAGGGCGACCGGGTGCGAGCCGTGATGACCTCGGCCGGACCGGTTGCGGGCGACGCCGTCGTCATCTCGATGGGACCCGAAAGCGGCCTGTTCGGCCGCCGCTACGGCATCGACCTGCCCGTCTACCCGGTGAAGGGCTACACCGTGACCGTCCCGCTCGATGACGAGAGCAAGGGCCCGACCATGGGCGGCGCCGACGAGGACCGGCTGATCGGCTATTCGAGGCTGGGCAACCGGCTGCGGATGTCCTCGACGGCGGAATTCATAGGCTTCGATCGCAGCTTCAAGCCGCGTGATTTCAGAACCATCCTGGAAACCGGCAAGGACCTGTTCCCGGGCGCCTTCGACGAGAAGAAGGCGCTGCTTTGGGCAGGCCTGAGGCCGATGATGCCGAGTTCCGTGCCCATCTTCGGTCAGGCGAAATACCGCAACCTCTATCTCGACACCGGCCACGGCCATCTCGGCTGGACCATGGCTTGCGGCTCGGGAAAATTCCTGTCCGACCTCGTCGCCGGCCGCAAGCCCGAGATCGATCCGCAAGGGTTGCTTTACGCGACAGCGGGCTGAGACGTTCGGTGCGCAAGTTGCCACTTGCGTATGTCGGCGCTGGTCGGCGCGACCTGTCAGTTGTGGCAAAATACCACGGCGCGGATCACGTCCCGACGACCCGCTGCCACGCTCGCGCGTAATCGTGCCAAGCCGGATCTGCGGGTGGCTCGGTCCGCTCGCCTTTGCTCATGACGGTAGCGCGGTCTGACGCCAGCAGTGCCGCGCCGATGCTCGTCCCTGTCGACGTCTCCGACGCAATGACAGCCCGTCCCGTTGCTGCTGCCAGCATGCGGATGAAAAGTGGGTTCCGCGCAAAGGGCCCTTCGACCGTCGTCCGCCCGTCGCCGCCAATCAACTCCAGGCAGGTCGCGGTCATCAGCGCCAGATAGAACGAGATTGCGGTGAAGCGCTGGCCGGGGGGCAAGCCCTCGGCGTTGACCCATTGCGCGGCGCGGTGAGGGAATGGCCCGGAGCCTTGTTGGGTTGACGGCAGAAGCGATGCTTTTCGTGCCAGCACGGCGGCAACATCGGCCTCGGTCCAGTCCTGCCGCTGGCCTTCGGTCAGCAGCGAAAACTCGCGTCCACCCATGAAGCGCGCCGACGGCACGGGATCGCCGAGCGCATTGACATTGACCAGCGTGTCGCGCGCCGCATCGAGCTCGACCTTATTGCCGCCGACCGCCATCGACACCACCCATGTGCCGGTCGAGACGACGGAGAAAGGCGGCCGATCGGACAACAGATGCGGCAGCAGCGAAGCGTTCGAGTCGTGCAGGCCGCAGAAGACGGGAGTCGCGGGGTCGAGCCCTGTCAGTCGGGCAATAGCCGGCAGGATCGATCCGAGCCTGTCCTTCGCCTGGCGCACGGGTGCCATCAGCGGACGCCAGCCCATGCTGTCGACCAGCGAGGAATAGTCGGACGTCCAGGGGTTCCACAGATCGGTGTGGCAGCCCAGCGATGTCACTTCGTTGGCGGCCACGCCGGTCAGCCGCAGCGCCCAATATTGCGGATACATCAGCATCGCAGCGGACTTGGCGAATTCCACTGGAAAGCGCTTTTGCTGCCAGAAGAATTGCGCGCCGAGATTGAGGCCGATCGGCAACCGCGGCGTGCCTGTTTCGGCGAAGGGAGGGCGCACGGCGTCGTAGTCGGCCGCAAGCTGGTGGGGGCCGTTAAATTCATAGTCGAGCACCGGCAGCACCAGTTCGCCGGCGGCGTCGACCAGCGCCCCGGTCGCGCCATGCGTGGTGATCGAGATCGCATCGATCCGCCGTTCGCGGTTGAGATCGGCGAGGCTGTTCAGGATGAACGTCCACAGCGCCTGGACATCGTGATGCGGGTAGGGCGCCTGCCAAACGGGCGCGTTCGCGGTGCGGCGCAGCGCGATCTCGCTCGGCATCGTGAGCTCGACCAGCGCCACCTTGGCGTTGGTCTTGCCGATATCGATGACGGCGACGTGGCGGATCATGCCATATGGAACATGGTTTCCAGCGGCGCCGCCACCGGCTCATTGTCGGGTTTGGTTTCCATGAGGTCGGCCATATGCGCCCACCAGCGCTGCATAACAGGATGTTTCGGCAGGTCGGCCATGCCGTGATCGTCACGTCGCCACAGCACGCCGAAGAGGATGCTGGTCTCCTCGTCGAGATGGATCGAATAGTCGGAGACGCCGGCCTCTCTCAGCAGCTCCGTCAGTTCGGGCCAGATCTCGTCATGGCGGCGCTTGTACTCGCCCTTCATGCCGGGATTGAGCTTCATCTTGAAGGCGTATTTCTCCATCAGGCGAAACGTCCTTCGCGCAGCCGCCGCCAGACGATCGGCAGCGCAATGACGATGATCAGCAGCAGGCCGATGAAGATCGACATGACGATGCCGGGCACGTTGAGCAGGCCGAGGCCGAAGGTCACCAGCCCCATGATGAAGGCGGCAAGCACCACGCCGAGGATGCTGCCGGCGCCGCCGAGGATCGACACGCCTCCCAGCACCACCATGGTGATGGCCTCCAGCTCATAGCCCTGCGCGATCGACGGCCTTGTCGAGCCGAGCCGCGACGTGATCAGCACCGAGGCGATGCCCGACATCAGCCCGGTGAGGCAAAACAGGATGAACTTGATGCGGTCGACGCGCACACCGGAGAACTGGCAGGCGACCGGATTGTTGCCAATGGCAAAGACGCGCCGGCCGAAGCTCGTGCGATGCAGCACGAACCAGTAGACCAGCGCCGCGAAAAGGAACAACGCCAGCTCGAACGAGAAAACCCACCAGACATAACCCTGGCCGAAGAAGGCGAAACTCTCCGGGTATCCCTTATAGGCCCGGTCGCCGAGGATGATGAAGGCGATGCCGCGGAACAGGCTCATCGTGCCGATGGTGACGACGATGGAAGGCAGGCCGAGCCTGGTGACGAGCAATCCGTTGAAGGCGCCGCAGCCGAGCCCGACGGCGATGCCGATCGCGACCAGCACCGGCGTGCCGGCGCCCGCCTGCACCGCCATGCCCATCATCGTCGAAGCGAGCGCGACGATCGCGGCAACCGACAGGTCGATCTCGCCCGAGATGATCAGCAGCGCCATGGCGAGCGCAATCAGGCCCTTTTCGGTGAAGTTGAAGGTCAGATCCGAGAGCGACCACGGGTCGAGGAAATAGGGCGAGGCGAAGCTGTTCACCGCGAAGATGAGGATCGCGATGACGACGAGCAGTGCCTCCCAGGAAAAGATCGCCGAAGAAAGCGGCTTGTCGAGCCGGTCGGGGATATGGCGCGGGGCAGGGGTGTCAGTCATGCCGCTTCCGCCTTTCTGAGAATGATGCGGCCCTGCCGGCGCTCGCCGCGCGCGTTGAGGACCACGGCCAGGATGATGGCGCTGCCCGAGATCGCCATCTGCCAGAAGGGCGAGATGTTGATGACCGGTAGCGCGTTGGAGATGATGCCGAGGAAGAGCGCGCCGAGCACCGCGCCGCCGACCGAGCCGATGCCGCCGGCGATCGAAATGCCGCCGATGACGCAGGCCGCGATGATGTTGAGCTCATAGCCGTTGGCGACCTCGACCGAGGCGATCACGTAACGCGAGATCCATAAGTACCCGGCGAGCCCGCCGATCATGCCGGAAATGCAGAAGACGATGAACTTGGTGCGGCCGACATCGATGCCGGCATAGACCGAGGCGGTCGGGTTGACGCCGATGGCGTAGATGGAGCGGCCGATCTGCGTGCGCGTCATCGCCAGAAAGAACAGCGCAATGACGAGAAGCGCGATCCACGACAGAACCGGCAGGCCGAGGAAGGCGGCGCGCTGGAAGTTGATGAAGTCGGGGCTCATCTGGTCGGCATTGACCCAGGCGCCGCCGGAGACGACGAAGGTGGCGCCGCGATAGATGGTGAGCGTGCCGAGCGTGACCACGATGGACGGGATATTCAGCCGCCACACCAGGATGCCGTTGATGGCGCCGAGCAGGAGGCCGACAAGCAGTGCGATGACGATCAGCACCGGGATCGGGATCGCCGGATGGGCGGCGTTGAGCATGGCCACGACCATGCCGGTAAAGCAGAGGTTGGACGCCATCGACAGATCGATCGAGCGCGTCAGGATCACCACCATCTGGCCGAGCGCCAGGATCATCAGGATCGAGGTGTCATTGAACACCTGGCGCAGATTGGCCGGATCGGCAAAACCGGGGAAGCGGGTCGAGATCAGCCCGATCAGCAGGACGATGCCGGCGAGCAGCCAGATCTCGCGGTATTTGAGAAAATTCTTCATGCCGCGATCCCCGCTGCGGTCCTGACCAGCGTCTCGGCGTCGAGGCCTTTGTTGTCGTAGGTGGCCGCGATACGGCCTTCACGCATGACGACGACCCGGTCGGACATGCCGAGGATTTCCGGCAATTCCGAGGAGACCATGATCACCGATAGCCCCTGCGCCACCAGCTCGGCCATGAAGCCGTGCACGGCGGCTTTGGAGCCGATGTCGATACCCTTGGTCGGCTCGTCGAGGATGATCACCTTCGGCGTCGTCGCCAGCCATTTGGCGATGACCACCTTCTGCTGGTTGCCGCCGGAAAGCGTGCCGACATCCTGGCTGAGCGACGAGGCGCGCAGGTCCAGCCGCTCGGTGTAGGAGCGGGCAAGTGAGAATTCTTCCGCCAGCTTGAGCACGCCGGATTTCGAGGTGCGCGCAAGCGAAGGCAGCGACACGTTCTGAAAGATCGGCAGGCCGATGACGACACCCTGCTTGCCGCGCTCTTCCGGCACATAGACGATGCCGGCCTTGATCGAATCCGCCGCCGATTTCGGCGCGATTGAGTTGCCGTCCAGCGAAATCGTGCCGCGGCTGGTGCGCGTAATGCCGGCGATCGCCTGCATCACCTCGCTGCGGCCGGCACCGACGAGGCCATAGAAGCCGAGGATTTCGCCCTTGCGTAATTCGAAGCCGATATCGTCGAACTCGGTCGGGTGCGACAGGCCGGAGACCGACAGCACCGGCGCGCCGATCTTCGGCTCGCGCTGCGGAAAGATGTGGTCGACGTTGCGGCCGACCATCATACGCACGATCTCGTTCTGGCCGGTGTCCTTGAGCAGGCCTTCGCCCACCATCTCGCCGTCGCGGAAGACGGTGTAGCGGTCGGCGATGCGGTAGATCTCGTCGAACTTGTGGCTGATGAAGAGCACCGCCTTGCCTTCGCTCTTCAGGAATTCGATCAAGAGGAAAAGTTCCTCGATCTCCTTCATCGAAAGTGCGGCGGTCGGCTCGTCCATGATGACGATGCGCGCGTCGATGGACATGGCGCGCGCCACCGCCACCAGATGCTTGTTGGCGATGCCGAGGTCCTTCAGGCGGGTGTCGGCGTCGATGTGGCCGGCGCGCATCGTCTCCAGCACCTCGCGCGCATTTTTGCGCATGGTGCGCCAGTCGATGGTGCCGAAGCGGGTGCGCGGCGCATGGCCGAGGAAGATGTTTTCGGCGACCGAAAGGTCGTCGAACAGCACCGTCTCCTGATGGATGGCGGTGATGCCGTGGCCGAAGGCGGCATGCGCGCTGGGCAGCGTCGTGGCCTGGCCGTCGATGCTGATTTCGCCGGCGTCGGGCTGGTAGATGCCGGTCATGATCTTGACCAGCGTCGACTTGCCGGCGCCGTTCTCGCCGATCAGCGCCGTCACCTGTCCGGGATAGAGCGACAGGCTGACATTGTGCAGCGCCCGAACGCCCGGAAAACTCTTGGAGATGCCTGAGAGCGTCAGGCGCGGGGCCACTTTGCCCTCGCCCTCGCGGGGAGGGTCGCGAACAACGTGAGCGGGGTGGGGGTTGTCT
>NZ_LYTM01000020.1:0-63443 GCF_001672445.1 Mesorhizobium sp. WSM3873
CGAATAGCCACATGCCCACTCTTCAAACGGCGGCTCTTGCGCAATAACCACATAACGTGTGTACGACCGAGATCGGGCGCTTAGCATCCGCGGCTCCACTCGGAAATGGAGCCGCTTCTGGTTAGACTTCCGTGGCCTCGGCGAGTTCGAGGGCATCTTCTACATCGACGCCGAGATACCGGACTGTGTTCTCGATTTTGGTGTGGCCCAGCAGAATCTGAACAGCGCGGAGGTTACCTGTCGTCTTGTAAATGATCGACGCTTTGGTACGCCGCAGCGAATGCGTTCCGTATTCCTGAGGTCGAAGTCCGATCGCCACAACCCATTCGTCCACGAGGCGGGCATACTGCCTCGTGCTCATGTGACGCTTTGGGTCGATCCTGCTCGGGAACGCATAATCGTCGACCGTGCCGCCGCGCCGTTCTAACCATCCGAGAAGACTGGAGCGAGCATCGCTCATCAACTCGAACTGAACCGGTCGGCCTGTCTTCTTTTGCACGACCATCGCGCGGGTACGAATTTCCGACCCGAGAACCAAGGTGCCGATCTTGATCTTCACCAGGTCGCAGCCGCGCAACTTGCTGTCGATTGCCAGATCGAAGAGGGCTCGATCGCGCAATCGCCGCTCTCGGTCGAGAAAGAACCGGATCGCCCATATCTGTCGAGGTTTCAACGGCCGTTTCGTTCCGACCTTCTTGCCCGCGTTCCACGCGCGGCGATCGGGAGCGGTGAGGTCATAGTGAGAATGTCCCATTTAGTTTCTCCTTCGGCCATGATTGGCCACGGGAGCAACGCTAGATACTGACTCGGATGGGATTGGGGGGACCGCTTGCTGCCTGTCCGGTCCTCGGGCAGAGGACTGAGTAAGCTGACACCGAGCAGGGGAGCCGATGCCATCCAAACCCACGCGGGCTCGGCCAGGGCGGCTGTTAAAGCTGCTTCAGCATCGTTGAGCGGCTAGGTTGGGTAGGCCCTCGAAGCGTATGCCCGGGTGCTGCTGCAGAATGGAAGCGCGTAGAGCAACAGGGGCGGCTGATAGCCGTTGGAGCTTAGATTGCGCGGCCAAGCAGAGGCGCGCTGCGAGGCGAAACGCTTAGTGCTGGGCCGCTCGCGTCAGCCGACACCGAACAGCCCGCTCAGCCACGCCATCTGTTCGCGCTCCTGATAGCCCTGCCCGCCTTCATGGTTGTTGAATTCGTACTCTACGATGGTCTTTTCGCCATCGTAGGCATTGAACGCGCCATAAACGGTAGAGGGCGAGCAGACTTCGTCCATCAGGGCCACCGAAAACAGCGCCGCTGCCTTGCACTGCCGGGCGAAGTTGACGCAGTCGAAATAGGATAGCGTTTTCAAAGACTTCGCCTTCTTCTCGCGATACGTCTGGAAAGGGCGCATGGGCGGAGAAATACTGCGGGCAAATTGCGGCTTCAGCGAAGACTTCGCTTCCGAGACGAGCAGAGCCCCACGTTCTTGCACAGATAGGCGCGCCAGCTCTGCCACCGCCGGCGCGCGCGAGACCGGGCTGGAACGTGGCGCGTAAGTGCTGTCGACAGATCGAGCCCGGGATGACGTGACATCATATGTTTATCGAGGGAGCCGATGGTATCGTTGGCTCGTGTTCTACTCCCGGGAAAAGATGATTGTCTGCACCAGCCCACCCCCCTGCCTGTTCTCAAGCCTTATCGATCCGCCATAACGCTCGATGATCTCCTTGGCGATCGCCAGCCCCAGCCCGGCGCCGGGAATGAACTGCATGCGCGCCGGGTCGACCCGGAAGAACGGCTCGAAGGCTTTGTTCAAGAGGTCCGGCGGAATGCCGGGGCCGCGGTCGGCGATGGTGAGAACCGCTCCGTTGCCTTGCCCGGATAGCGAGACCGTGCAGCTCTTGCCATGCGTGGCGGCGTTGACGATCAGGTTGCGCAGCGCCCGGCGCAAGCCAAGCGCGCCGGCTTTGACCGACACGTGGTCGAGATGGTCGATCGTCACCGCATGGCCGAGCGAGATCATCTCGACCTCGATATCGCGGAGCAGCCTGTCCAGTTCCACCGGCTCGACCGCGTCCTGATTGACCTCCTCGCGCACCAGGCGGATGGCGCTGTCGGCGATGCGGTCGAGCTCGTCGAGGTCGCTCAGCCATTTCTCGCGATCCTCGTCCAGGAATTCCGCCCTGAGCCGCATCCTCGTCATCGGCGTCCTGAGATCATGGCCAGCGGCGGCCACCAGCCGCATGCGGCTTTCCATCGCCGTTCTCAATCTTGCCGACAGTTCGTTGAGCGCATGGGCGGTGGCCCTCACCTCGACCGAGCCTTTTTCCGGCAAGGTCGCCAGCACCCCGTCCGAGCCGATCTTGCTGACGGCGGCTTCGAGCATTTCGAGCGGCCGCACCAGCACGCCGGTGAAATAGATCGACACCGGCGTCGCGCCGAGCACGATCAGCGCCATCCAGCCGGCGAAAACATACCAGACATCGCGCGGCGGGCCCAAGTCGGGGACAGTGACGATCATATAGCGATGATCGGGCAACGCGACAGAGGCGACCATCCCAGGTTGCCCGGCATTGCGGCTGACGACGGCCGAAACATCGAGGCCGTTCTGGCGCAGCATGTCGTTCAGCACTCGCGTGTGCTTGCGGTCCTCGAAACCCGGCGCCGGACGATCGCTGATCGTCACCGGCGCATCGCCGCTGCCCGGCACATGGCCGGGAACCAGCTGCACCATGTACTGTATCTGTTGCGCCAGCGGCCCCATGGTCAGCTCCGGCGACGGCCCACCGAGGACCTTGACGGCGACGAAGGTGGCAAGCCCGACCACGCCCAGGATCGAAACGACCAGAAGGATGATCAGCCGCCGGCGCAGCGAGGTCATGCCCCGGTCTCCGCCGTTTCGACGCGCGCGGTCAGTTGATAGCCACCATTGCGCACGGTCTTGAACAGGTTCTCCTCGCCCGCCTCGGCGAACTTCCGGCGCAGCCGGCTCATCAGCACGTCGACGGACCGGTCGAGCGGCTCGCGCTCGCGCCCTTGCGTCAGATCGAGCAGCTGGTCGCGCGACAAAAGCCGCCCCGGCCGGTCGAGAAAGACCTGCAGCAGGTCGAACTCGGCGCCGGTAAGATCGATCAGGGTTCCGTCGGCGTTCATCACACTGCGCGTGTCCGGCTCCAGCCGGTAACCGGCGAAATGATAGACGCGAACCTTGGGTGGGGCGACTTCGTCCGGCGCCGAGCGCCTGAGCACCGCCCGGATGCGAGCCGTAAGCTCGCGCGGATTGAACGGCTTGCCGAGGTAGTCGTCGGCGCCGAGCTCCAGCCCGATGATGCGGTCGACATCTTCCTTCAGCGCGGTCAGCAGGATGACCGGGATATGCGGCTTGCGGTCCCGCAGGCTCCGGCAGATGTCGAGACCGGAGCCGTCAGGCAGCATGACGTCGAGCACGATGAGGTCGAACTGGCCGGAGCCAAGCTTGTGCTCGCATTCGCGCCGGTCCGCCGCCACTGAGACACGAAATCCCTGTCCGTCGAGATAGCGCCCGAGCAGCGTCCTGATCTCGCGGTCGTCGTCGACGACGAGGATGTGGGATTTTGTCTGCATTCTTCGCCCGCTTGCCTTTTCGTCCCTGATTATAGGGAGCGACGCCGCCAAGCGGCACGGAAAATTGCAACGGAACGTTTCCGCAAAGCCGTTGGAAACATTCGGAAACAAATCTCCTTTTTCCGGAAACCTTCGGCAATGCCGCGACGCGAAGGGGCAAAAGACGTCTCCTATCCTCCAGCCATCCGAAGCATGCAGCAAAGGATCACGTCATGCGAAGCAAACTCTTGGCGCTCGGCCTGTTTTCGGTCGCGGCCATCCATCCCGTGCTGGCCGCTCAGCCCGATCCCGGCGCCGCACCGGGCGACGAGCCGCCGGCCATCAATCAGAAGGACGACACGGGCCCGGGGTCGATGTCCTGGCCTCGCCCGCCTGGGCCGATGCGGCACGGGCCGCAAGGGCCGGAAGGCTTCGGCTTCCGCCGCATGGGACCGCCGCTGCCGGAAATGCTTGCCGCCCGGCTCTCGGCCCTCGAGACCCGCATCGGCATCCGGTCCGGGCAGCTCGATGCCTGGCGCGACTATACCAGCGCGCTGCAGGCGGTGCTGGCGCCTTCGCGGTTCGACCGTGGCCCCGGCACTCCCAGCGGTCCCGAGGCGGGCGGGCCGGATTCCCCCGGCGGCCCCGGCCAGGCGCAACGCGATCCCTTCGCCTTCCAGGAACGCCTGGCCGACGAGGTCACCAAACGCGCGGCTTCGGCCGCCAAGCTGAAGGATGCGATCGCCGTGCTGCGCACCAAGCTGACGCCCGAACAGCTCGAAATCCTCGCTTCGGCGGATCGGCCGCACGGCCCGCCCCCCGGTCCATGGGGCAATCCGCCGGACGACGCAGCCGGCCCCGGAGGTCCGCACGGACAGCTTCAGCCACCCCTACCCCGGAATGGCGAGCAACTCTGACCGTCTGCGCCGGCCGGTCCGCTGATCCACCCGTTCACGGGCCGGCCGGTTCTCTTGCGAATTGGCGGACGCGTCCGCGCGACCGCCGTCAAGCATGGAGCGCATGATGATGTGGGAAACCCTGATGATGCTGCGGCTGCTTACCTCGCGGGGCTCGCCCTTGCCGATCCGCTCCGGTGCCGGTGCCAGGCAACAGATCCTGTCGAAGCAGGCGCTGAAAGGGGCGATCCGGTTGAGCTTCGCCGCCTACCGCCTGCCGCTTCCGATCTCGTCTTCAAACACTGAAAATCATGACCGCAAAATTGCGTAAAAGACATCTTCTTCTGGCGGCCTTGCTGGTCGCGCTGGCGGCCGTCGCAGCGCTCAAGGCTTATGGCCGCGCCACGCCCGAGCCGGCGGCGCAGACGCCTGCGCCGGCAGCGACGCTCACCGTTTCGGTGGAGAAGGTGGTCCCCCAGACGGTGACATCGTCGGTCAGCGCAACCGGCACGGTGGCTGCATGGCAGGAAGCGACGATCGGCGCCGAAGAAAGCGGCCTGCGCCTGACCGAGGTTCTGGTGGCCGAGGGCGATCATGTGAAAGCCGGCGATGTCGTCGCGCGGTTGGACGACTTGCTGCTCAAGGCACAGCTCGCCGAGCAGAAGGCAGCCGTCGAGCAAGCTCAGGCCACGCTCGACTCGGCGCTGTCGGCCGCCGCGCGAGCCAACAAGCTGCTCGCCAGCAACGTCGTCAGCGTTGAAACCGCCGAGGACAAGGCGACCGCCGTCAAGACCGGCAAGGCCGGCGTCGATCAGGCCCAAGCCGCGGCCGAGCGGCTACAGGCTCAACTCGATAGGACGACGATCCGTGCCCCGTTCGACGGCATCGTCTCCAGCAAGCCGGCTGTGACAGGCTCCATCGTCCAGGCCGGTACCGAGCTGATGAAGATCGTCCGCGACGGCAGGCTGGAGGTCGGCGTCCTTGTCCCTGAAAAGGTCCTGACGGCAATCTCGGCCGGTCAGCCGGCGAACATCGTCGATGCATCCGGCCGCGCCTTTTCCGGCAGTGTTTCCCAGGTAGCCGAGACGGTCAACGCGACCACCCGGCTCGCCACCGTCTATGTCGCCGTCGGCGAAGGCTCGGGCCTTAAGCCCGGCATGTTCGCCCGCGTCACGATCGAGACGGCTGCGTCCCGGCAGCTGACCGTCGCCGAAAGGGCCTTGGTCTGGCATGCCGGCAAACCGACTGTGTTAGTCGTCGGCGATGACGGCAAGGTCACCGAGCGTCCAATCGTCACGGGCACGCGCCAGAACGGCCGCGTCGCCATCGAAAACGGCTTGGCGGAAGGCGACCGCGTCGTCGTCGCCGGCGCCGGCTTCCTCAACGACGGCAATCTGGTGCGTGTCGCCGCCGACGAGACGAAAGCGGCCGATGCTGCGAGCACGGCGGAGCCCGCGCAATGAACGCCATCTCCTCCTGGTCGATCCGCAATCCGGTTCCGACCATCGTGCTGTTCCTGTCGCTCAGCGTTGCCGGCGTTTACGGCTTCATGCAGCTGCGCACCAACAATATGCCCGACATCGACCTGCCGACCGTCACCGTCACGGTGGCGCAGCCGGGCGCAGCGCCGAGCGAAATGGAAGTCCAGGTCGCGCGCGTCATCGAGAACGCGGTCGCGACTCTCGAAGCAGTCGACGATGTCTCGACCTCGATCAGCGAGGGCTCTTCCGTCACCACCATCGAATTCACCCTCGGCACCGACCCCGAGACCGCGACCAACGATGTCCGCAACGCCGTCTCCGGCGTGCAGTCCAGCCTGCCGGCCGCGGCCCAGACGCCGGTCGTGGCGAAGGTCAACGCAACCGGCAATTCGGTGCTCACCTTCGTCGTCGAGGCGCCGACCATGTCGCCCGACGCGCTGAGCTGGTACATCGACAATGACGTCGCCAAGGTCCTGCTCGGCGTCGACGGCGTCTCCAAGATCACCCGTTCCGGCGGCGTCGATCGCGTCATCCGCGTCGAGCTCGATCCCGACCGGCTTGCCGCTCTCGGCATCAGCGCCGGCGATGTCAGCCAGACGCTCGCCTCCAACAACGTCAACCAGCCGGGCGGCCGCGCCAATATCGGCGGCCAGGAGCAGTCGGTGCGCACGCTCGCCAGCGCAACGACCGTGGAGGCGCTGGCCGACACACGCATCGCGCTGAGCGGCGCGGGCGATGTCAAGCTCTCCGACCTCGGCACTGTCGTCGACAGCTGGGAAAAGCCGCGCCAGGCCGCCTATCTCGACGGCAGGCAGGTCGTCGCCTTCAATGTCTACAGATCGGTCGGCTCGAGCGAGATCGACGTGGTCAAGGCCGCCCGCGCCGCGATCGCCGAAATGGGCGCCAAGACCAGCGTCGCGAAGTTCACCGAAGTCACCTCCTCGTCCGGCTTCGTCCAGGAAAGCTACGACGCCGCCTTCGAAGCTCTATGGCTGGGCGCGCTGCTCGCTATCGGCGTGGTCTGGCTGTTCCTGCGCGACATCAGGGCAACGCTGGTCTCGGCGGTGGCGATGCCTCTGTCGCTGATCCCGACCTTCGCGGTGATGGCGGCCTTCAACATCTCGCTCAACAACATCACGCTGCTGGCGCTTTCGCTGGTCGTCGGCATCCTTGTCGACGATGCCATCGTCGAGATCGAGAACATCGTGCGCCATATGCGCCAGACTGGCATCAGCGCCTACCAGGCGGCAATCGAAGCGGCCGACGAGATCGGCCTCGCCGTTGTGGCGACCACCGCGACCATCGTCGCCGTGTTCCTGCCCGTTGCCTTCATGCCCGGCATTCCCGGCAAGTTCTTCTTCTCCTTCGCCGTCGCCGTCTGCGTTTCGGTGCTGTTTTCGCTCTTGGTGGCGCGCATGCTCACCCCACTGATGGGCGCCTATCTGGTGCGCGCCGGCGGCCATGACGAGGACGATACGCCTGCCTGGGTGCCGACGTATCTGTGGCTGCTGCGCAACGCGCTCGATTACCGCTGGATCACATTGCTGGCCGGTATTGCCTTCTTCGCCGGTTCGATGCTGCTGGCGACCCGGCTGCCGACCGAGTTCATGGCGGCGGCCGACCGCGGCCGCTCGATGATCTCGGTCGAGTTGCAGCCCGGCTCGACCATCGAGCAGACCACGGCGGTGGTGCAGGACATCACCAGGCGGCTAGAGAAGGAGCCGGCCGTCGACAGCGTGTTTGCCACGATCGGCACGGCTGCTTCTTCGGGCGGCGGTCCTAACCAAAGCTCGAGCTCGGGCGAAGTGCGCACCGCGACCGTCACGGTCAACCTCAGGCCGCGCGGTGAGCGGAGGATAAGCCAGCAGCAGTTCGAGGCCGAGGCCTCGCCTCGGCTCAACGACATCCCCGGCGCCCGCATTCAGTTCGGCGCCGACGGCTTCGCCGGCGCCAAGGTGTCGATCACGCTGGTCGGCGACGATGGCGCGGCCCTGGAGAGGGCGAGCAACGCGCTGATCGACGGCATGAAATCGGTTCGCGGGCTAATCAATCCGACCTCGACCGCGGCCACCACCAAGCCTGAGCTGATCGTGCGGCCCGACAGCGCCAAGGCGGCCGAGCTTGGCGTCACGCCGACCGAGATCGCCGCGACGGTGAAGATCGCCACCATCGGCGACACCGACACCAGCCTGGCGAAATTCAATCTCGGCGACCGTCAGGTGTCGATCGTCGTCACCGTGCCCGACGGCGCCATTGATGATCCGGCGAAGCTCGCCATGCTGCCGCTGACCGGCAGCAGGGGCACGGTGCCGCTCGGCGCCGTCGCCGATATCGGCTTCAACGCCGGCCCCAACAGCATCACCCGTGTCGAGAGAAGCCGCAGCGCCACGGTCGAGGCCGATCTTTCCGGCCTGACGCTCGGCCAGGCGACCACCGCCATTCGCGCGCTGCCGATCATGAAAAGCCTGCCTGCCGGCGTGCATGAGCTTGCGCGCGGCGATGCCCAACGTATGCAGGAACTGTTTTCCGGCTTCGCCACCGCAATCGCCGCCGGCATCATCCTGATGTACCTGACGCTGGTGCTGCTCTTCCGCAGCTTCGTGCAGCCGGTGACCATCCTGGTCGCGTTGCCGCTGTCGGTCGGCGGCGCGCTTGGTTTCCTGCTCATTACCGGCAAGGCGCTCGGCATCTCACCGTTGATCGGCATACTGATGCTGATGGGCATCGCGGCCAAGAACTCGATCCTGCTCGTCGAGTATGCTCTCGTCGCCGAGAAGGAGCACGGCATGAGCCGCTTCGAGGCGCTGCTCGACGCTGCCCGCAAGCGAGCTCGCCCCATCGTCATGACATCGATCGCCATGGGCGCCGGCATGCTGCCGATCGCGCTCGGCATCGGCGCCGACGCCGAGACGCGTGCGCCGATGGCAATCGCCGTCATCGGCGGGCTCCTCTCCTCGACCGTGCTCAGCCTCGTCTATGTGCCGGTCGTCTATACCTTCATGGACGACATCCAGCGGTTCCTTGCCCGTCACCTCCGCAAGCTGTTGGTCGAAGCGCCCGGCGCTACCGATCAGGCAAGCGCCGCAACCCCAGTGAAAGAAACTGTCAATGCATATCCAGCCTAATCGTTCTCTTTCGCTGGCGCGGCCGCGCCGCCTGTCTGCCTGGGCAGGAACGCTTTGTGCCGCGCTGTTGCTTGCAGCCTGCTCGCAGGAGAAGAGCCAGGTGCCCGCCGGCATGGGAGGCGCCGGCAGGCCTGAGGTCGGCGTCGTCACCCTGCATCCGCAATCGGTCGCGATCACCGCCGAGCTGCCGGGCCGGACCGCTGCCTCGCTAGTGGCCGAGGTACGCCCGCAGGTCGACGGCATCATCCGGCAGCGGCTGTTCCAGGAAGGCGCCGAGGTGGTGGCGGGGCAGCCGCTCTACGTCATCGACCCGGCGAGCTATCAGGCCGCCTATGACAGCGCCGTCGCGACGCAGCAGAAGGCTGAAGCCGCGGTGCCCACCGCCCAGGCCAAGTTCGACCGCTATGCCGGGCTGCTGAAGCAGAACGTCGTCTCGAAGCAGGATTACGATGATGCCGCCGCGACGCTGGCGCAGGCGCAGGCCGACGTCGCAGCCGCCAAAGCCAGCGTCGAAACCGCCAAGATCAGCCTCGATCGCACCTCGATCACCGCGCCGATCGCCGGGCGCATCGACAAATCCTCGCTGACGCCGGGCGCGCTGGTCACCGCCAACCAGGAAACGGTGCTGACCACCATTCGCTCGCTCGATCCGATCAATGTCGATGTCACGCAGTCCAGCACCAACCTGCTCAATCTGCGCCAGGCGATCAACGAAGGCCGGCTGAAATTCAGCGGGACCAATGTCAGCGTCAAGCTGAAGCTCGACAACGGCGCCATCTACGCGCAGAACGGCAAGCTGGAGTTCGCCGGCGCCAATGTCGACCAGTCGACCGGCACCTTCGCGCTCAGAGCCCAGTTCCCCAATCCCGACCGCCTGCTGCTGCCTGGCATGTATGTGCGCGCCATCGTTGAGGAAGGCGTCGCCCAAAACAGCTTCCTGGTGCCGCAGCGGGGCGTCACCCGCGACCCCAAGGGCCAGGCGGCGGCCATGGTCGTCAATGCCCAGGGCAAGGTCGAGCAGCGCGTGCTCAGCGTGCGCAACGGCGTCGGCAACAACTGGCTGGTGGATTCGGGCGTCGGCGACGGCGACCGCGTCATCGTCGAGGGCCTGCAGCTGGTGCGCGCCGGAGGCGACGCGACAGCGGTCGAAGTGACGATCGACGAAATGACCGGCGAGATCAAGGACCGCAAGCAGAGCTCCGCCTCGGCGACCGCCACCGGCGGCAATGCCGCCGGTGCCGCCAAGCAGCCGGCCTCTGGCGCAACCGGGAACTGAAGCGATGTCGGGATTCTTCATCAACCGGCCGATCTTCGCCTGGGTGATCGCCATCGTGATCATGCTGGGCGGCCTCTTGGCGCTGCAGTCGCTGCCGATCTCGCAATACCCGCAGATCGCTCCCACCACCGTCAACATCAGCGCCACCTACCCCGGCGCCGACGCCCAGACCGTCGAGAACTCGGTGACCAAGGTCATCGAACAGGGCATGACCGGTATCGACAATCTCGACTATATGACGGCGACGTCGACCTCGACCGGACAGGCCTCGATCACGCTGACCTTCACCAGCGGCGCCAACGCGGACACCGCCCAGGTGCAGACGCAGAACAAGCTGCAGCTGGTGCAGTCGCAGCTGCCGCAGGTCGTCCAGAACAACGGCATCACCGTCTCCAAATCCTCGACCGGCTTCCTGATGGTCATCGGCTTCGTCTCCAGCGACGGCAAGATGAACTCGACCGACCTCGCGGACTATGTCGACTCAACCGTCAACGACACGCTGAAGCGTGTCGAAGGCGTCGGCTCGACGCAGCTTTTCGGCTCCGGCTATGCCATGCGCATCTGGCTCAACCCGGACAAACTAGCGCAATACGCGCTGATGCCGAGCGATGTCGCCACGGCCGTCGAGGCGCAGAACACGCAGGTCTCGGCCGGCCAGCTCGGCGGGCTCCCGGCGCGCAAGGGCCAACAGCTCAACGCCACGGTGACGGCGAAGAGCCGGCTGCAGACCGCCGAGCAGTTCCGCAACATCATCCTGAAGAGCAATACCGACGGCTCGCTGGTGCGGCTGAACGATGTTGCCAAGGTCGAGATCGGCGCCGAAAGCTACACCACCCAAGCCCATTACAACGGCAAGCCGGCCGCCGGCGTCGCCATCAGCCTGGCGACCGGCGCGAACGCGATCAGCACGGCGGAAGCTGTACGCACGACGATCAATCGCCTGAGCTCGACCTTCCCGCAAGGCGTCGAGGTTGTTTACCCGTATGACACTTCACCCTTCGTGCGGCTTTCGATCGAGGAAGTGGTGAAGACGCTCGCCGAAGCGATCGTGCTGGTGTTCCTGGTGATGTTGCTTTTCCTGCAGAACCTGCGCGCCACCATCGTTCCGACGATCGCCGTGCCGGTGGTGCTGCTCGGCACATTCGGCGTGCTCTCCTTCTTCGGCTATTCGATCAACACGCTCACCATGTTCGCCATGGTTTTGGCCATCGGCCTGCTCGTCGACGACGCCATCGTCGTGGTCGAGAATGTCGAGCGCGTCATGCACGAGGAAGGCCTGCCGCCGAAGGAGGCTACGCGCAAATCGATGAACGAGATCACCGGCGCGCTGATCGGCATCGCCACCGTGCTGTCGGCCGTGTTCGTGCCGATGGCCTTCTTCGGCGGATCCACCGGCATCATCTACCGGCAGTTCTCGGTCACCATCGTCTCGGCGATGGTGCTCTCGGTGCTGGTGGCACTGGTGCTGACGCCGGCGCTCTGCGCCACCATCCTGCGCCCGGCCAAGGACCATGCGACGCAAAGGGGTCCGTTCGGCTGGTTCAACCGCATGTTCGATCGCAGCACCATCGCCTACCGCGACGGCTCGCACGGCATCATCAACCGTTCCTGGCGCTTCCTTGCCGTGTTCCTCGCCATCGTCGTTGCCATGGGCTGGATGTTCGCCCGTCTGCCGAGCTCGTTCCTGCCGGATGAGGATCAGGGCATCCTGATCACCAGCGCTTCACTGCCGGCCGGCGCGACGCAGGACCGCACCCAGCGCGTGCTGGCTCAGGTGACCGACCACTATCTCAACGAGGAGAAGGACGCGGTCGAAGGCGTGTTCACGGCTTCCGGCTTCGGCTTCGGCGGCTCCGGGCAGAATGTCGGCATCGCCTTCGTGCGGATGAAGGATTTCGACCAGCGCAAGACCAAGGCTCTTTCCGTGTCTGCGGTCGCCGGCCGCGCCATGGCCGCCTTCTCCAAGATCAGGGATGCCCAAGTCTTCGCCCTCGCCCCACCGGCAATCCAGGGTTTCGGCAACACCAACGGCTTCGATTTCTACCTCCAGGATGTCAATGGCGCCGGCCATGAGGCGTTGATCCAGACGCGCAACCAGTTGCTCGGCTTGGCCGGGAAGAGCACGCTGCTCGCCAACACACGCCCCAACGGCCAGGAGGACCAGCCGCAATTTTCGGTCGATATCGACCAGGAAAAGGCCAGCGCGCTGGGCATCAGCCTCGCCGACATCAACAACACGCTGTCGAGCGCCTGGGGCAGCGACTACGTCAACGACTTTATCGATCGGGGACGGGTCAAGCCGGTCTATCTGCAGTCGGACGCGGATTTCCGTATGCAACCGGAAGATCTCGACAAATGGCAGGTCCGCAACTCCAGCGGCGCCATGGTGCCGTTCTCGGCCTTCGCCTCCAGCCACTGGACCTACGGATCGCCCCGCCTCGAACGCTACAACGGCTCGGCGGCGGTCGAGATCCAGGGCGCCGCGGCCGCCGGCCAAAGCTCAGGCGCGGCGATGGACGAGATCGACAGGCTGGTCGCGCAACTGCCCGCCGGATATTCGCATGAATGGACCGGCCTGTCGCATCAGGAGAAGCTTTCCGGCAACCAGGCGATGTCGCTCTACGCGATTTCGGCGCTGGTCGTGTTCCTGTGCCTTGCCGCGCTTTACGAAAGCTGGTCGATCCCCTTCGCGGTGATGCTGTCGGTGCCGATCGGCATCTTCGGTGCGCTGGCGGCGGCCACCCTCTTTGGCCAGACCAACGACGTCTATTTCAAGGTCGGCCTGCTCACCACGATCGGCCTTGCCTCGAAGAACGCCATCCTCATCGTCGAGTTCGCCATTGAGCGGCAGGCGGCAGGCATGGGCCTGGTCGAAGCAACGCTCGAAGCGGCGCGACAGCGCCTGAGGCCCATCCTGATGACGTCGCTGGCCTTCATCCTCGGCGTCACACCACTGGCGATCGCCAGCGGCGCGGGCTCGGGCGCGCAGAACTCGGTCGGCATCGGCGTGATGGGCGGCATGATCGCGGCGACCGTGATCGGCGTCTTCCTGGTGCCGCTTCTCTTCGTCAGGGTGCGCCGCATCTTCAAGGGCAAGGCGACCAAGCAGGATACGGACGGGACCCCAGCCACAGCCACTCAAGAATAGAGGTTTCTTTCCATGCCAGGTTTTGAACGCGGTCTCGCGACCGCGAAGGGGCTTCTTTTGCCCGCGTTTGCCGCTGCCCTGCTCTCGGGATGCGTCGTCGGTCCGGATTACCAGAAGTCTCTTCTGGCAATGCCAGCGAGTTGGAGCGGGCAGAAGGCGGTGAAGCCGGCTAAGCCGGTGCAGCTGTCGCAATGGTGGCAGCGCCTGCGCGATCCCGAGTTGAACGCGCTCGTGGAGGAAGCGGTCGCCGGCAATCTCGATGTCGCGACCGCCAAGGCCAAAATCCGCGAGGCGCGGGCAAGCTACCGCCAGTCGGTGGGCAAGTTGCTACCATCCGCCGAGGGTTCGGCCTCGGCTACCCGCAATAGGACCGCAGCAACCAGCTCGGGCACGGCAACCAGCACAACCTATGACCAGTACCAGGCAGGCTTCGATGCCAGCTGGGAACTCGACCTCTTCGGCGCGAACCGCCGCGGCGTCGAGGCCGCCAGCTATGGCGTCGACGCTTCCGAGGAACACCTGCGATCGACCCTTCTGACCTTGGTCGGTGATGTCGCCTCCAACTATATCCAGGCACGCGGCTATCAGACCCGCGTCGCGCTGGCCCGGCGCTCGGCTGCGTCACAAAGGCAGACCGCCGAGCTTACCAGCACGATGGCCCTGGCCGGCACCGCGACGGCGGCAGATGTCGCCAAGGCCATGGGACAGGCAAGCAGCACGGAAGCGGAGATTCCGACGCTGGAAGCAAGCTACGCCGAAGCCGTGCACCGGCTTTCGGTGCTGACTGGCCGGCCGCCGGCGGCCCTTACCGAGCGGCTGAAGCGCACCAAGCCGATCCCAGCGCCCCGCCTGCCGATCCCGACCGGCATCCCGGCCGACATCCTGCTCACCCGTCCGGACGTGCGCATGGCTGAGCGGCAGTATGCGCAGTCCACCGCCAAGATCGGCCAGGCCGAGGCGGCGCGCTATCCGAGCGTCAGCCTGACCGGCGACATCAGCACCACATCCCTCAAGCTCGGCGATCTCGGCAAGAACTCCACCATCGGCTGGTCGTTCGGTCCGTCGCTCAGCGTGCCGCTGTTTAACGGCGGCCAGTTGCGGGCGGCCGTCGACGTCGCCAAAGCCCAGCGCGACCAGTACTTCATTGCATACAAGGCCGCCGTGCTGACCGCGCTGGAAGACGTGGAGAACTCAACGGTTTCACTATCGCAGGAGCGCATCAGAAACGGCAGGCTCGCCGCTTCCGCGAAATCCTATGGCGAAGCCGCGCGGCTGGAAAGGACGCTCTACAAGGCGGGCGAGACGAGCCTTCTCGATGTGCTGGATGCCGAGCGATCGGCCTACTCAGCCGACGACACTCTGCTCCAAAGCCGAGTGTCGATCGCCACCGACTATATAGCATTGAACAAGGCGCTCGGCGGCGGCTGGGACGGCGTCGTCGACAGCACGACACCCGAGATCATCGATGTCACGACTGGGCCACGCTTCGCGTCGAGAGCCGTGGCGCAGTGAACAAGATGCACGGTCAATCAGAGGAGAGAGAAATGACCGACGACGCCTCGAAAGATGCAATTTTGGAACTCATGGCAGACGTGATTTCCGCATATGTTTCGAACAACGTTGTTCCGGCAGGCGAAAACGGTCGGTACGAATAGCTGGATCGGAGGGTATCGCGGACCAGAAGCTTCGCCGCGTCGCGAAATGGCGAGCGCCTGCCTTAATCGGGCTGCGGCAGATATCGTCCAAGTCGCAGGCCTACCGAGTATGGTATCAGGATTACTTGCACGTCGTGGCGCCACCGTGGATTGTCTAGCGCGACCCCCAATCAGATGTCGGCTTATAGGCAACTGCAGTCAACATCGTTGCGGCCGAGATGAAGCGCAAAGCGGCCATGGGCCTTGCAAAGTCCGTCACATTCGAGTCACTGGGTGGCCTGCAGTATCCTTTGGAAAGGCCCTCAGTGTGAAATGGGTATTTTACACTGAGGGAGCCGACTGGCAGGGTTAATACCCTGCCCTCTCCGCTGGTCAGTCCCTCCAAGGTCTGAATGCTGCCTTCTTTGTTTCCGCTGCCGTCGGCTTTCCTACCGGTACGATCAAACGCGGCTGTCGCGCACCTCGTTCCTTGCCACGTGAAGCGCGTCAGCCGCTCGCTCTAAGTCTGAAATTTTGAAGTAACGACGGCCCGCCCCTGTGTGACAAACAACGTGTGGCTCACTGCCGGAGCGCGGGTCCGCCTGCGCGCCGCACAGCCCATGGGCAAGGCAGTTTCGAACATCGACAAGCATCTGAATGTTGCTACGGATCCGCTGGCAAGCCTCTGGCTCTACTTCGCGCCAGTGAACCCACAATGATCCGTCAGACAATTGGCGATCAGGCTCGATTGCCTCGATACGCGCCCGGACTTCTTCTTCTAGCCATCCCCAGTGCAGAAGCACATATGCGACTGCGGCCATCAAATCGCGCATGTTCGGTTCGGAAGCTCGATCGTCAGCCATGTCTGGCGCTCGACACGCATTGCATTATCAGCTTAAGGCCGCGAATTGGCACGGCGACCAGGATTTTGCCGAAATGGCTTCGGTGCTTTGTCACAGCGTTATTTCCGCGAGGCTTCCGAAACGCGGGAGTTCGGAAGTACCTTTCTGGAAGCCTAGAAATGAACCTGGTTGGAAGGTCCTACTCTTGAACGAACAACAGGGTGAATTGGGCTTTCCCACGCCAAGAAGGCTGCGAAACTCCAAGCCGGCTCTGGGGACTCTCACGAATGGCGGATAAATTCGAGTCGCCATCATCTACTTGCGTTTCCGCTTTGCGGTGAATAATTCACCAATGGGGTTCGGGCGACGGAAGTGGAATGGGCATCACTTGGATTTACGAGGATAGCCAGGAGGCTGTCTACTCCAACACTGAAAAGGTTCCGCCTCCAGGAGGTCGGGCACCTCTCAATTTTGTCTGCCCGTTCTGCGATGCGGTTTATACCAATTTTCCTGCGATGCAGCGGCATGCCACGAGCCAACATCGATTGCAACGGCCTGCCCTTCTGTGGAACGGCTATGAAGTCGGGGGCGACCGCAAGATTGTCTCGCACGGGTCATTTGCCGTGACAAGCTGCACGACCGCTTCCATTGCGATCGACGGCACCGCGGCGAAGTCGATACTGACGAGCGAACTACCCACCGTCCTGGACTCGGCAGTGAATTCGGTTATCCGGGTCTGGCTCGAGAACCGGCCCGACAAAAAAATGGCGCCCGCCGTATCTGCGTATCGCCTGGAATTTCGCATCCCCGACCAGGATTCGCTTTCTAGCGTTGAAGCAGCTTTCCGCCATCATGTTGTTCGGTCCACGCCCACACCAGACACGATTCGGATATTCCTTGAAGATCCACGGTGTGCCGGTGTGGCAAGCGAATATGCCGCAGGCCTCTATGCGTATGTTCATGCCCTTATGCTGAAGGAACGATTGAACAACAGTGCCCTATTCTCTGCATACGCGATGCATTCAGAGCGCTTCGGAGAGGCACTGCAAAAACTGGAGCAAGTGGACCGCAAGCTCGCATCTATGATCTGCACGATCGTGCGACTAATGCGGAACGATATCTCGGGGCGCGTCGATTCCGCTCAGGGAAACATTGGAATTGCATATGCCATGTTGCGTGGGCCGATGGGAATGGCGTCGATGAAAGGATTCGGCAGCTCTGCGCAGAACGAGCGCCTTTTTCCGGTCGACCACGGTACAAGTCGTGTGATTGCCCTAGCCTCCCGATTGGCCGCCGCCGAGCGCTGGAGCGAGCTGTTGGAGGACGAATGTCGGTCATTCTCTTCGAGCGATATTTTCCCCATTGATGATCGGCGAAAGATATTCGCTTACTGGGCCGTGACCGCATTGCGACTTGGTTGCAGGAAAGCGGCACGTTATCCACTCCAGCAAATTGCAAACATTTACCCCTTCGATCAGTGGGCTGCGGATGCGCTCGCAGAATATGGGCAGGACGTCGAATGAGCGGTGATCAAACCGGCCTGAGCGGCCAGGAGAACCTGCAGGGCGCCCCTCAGGGGGACACGCGTGCTAAGGATAGTCAGTCGGTAGGAGGCAAGGACCCGCCGAATGAGGGAACGGCGACTCTCTCACGAGAGGCAGGTCTGCCCCCTAACGACGATTCCGCAGGGACAAATCAAGTCGTCCTTGAGGAGCCCGACAGGATGAAGAGTCTTTCGGCGGCCGATGACACGAAACCTGTGGACGCCCATGCCAAAAAGGATTCTGACGAGACCACGGTCGAGCCGAGACTGCAGGTATATTTTGGATCGAACATCGTTCAGGTTACAGCGTTTGCTAGGGCGCTGAAGGCGGCGCAGCTTCGCAAATTCGATCTGGATGATATCAAGATAGCGGAGGCTTCGGTCGCTGAGAACGACAGAGAAGGCTCTCGACTCTGGCAGCTTGTCGCCCACGCGTCGAGCTCGAGCCCGGTTTCCGCCTGGGTATGGCCATTCATTCATCGGCGAATCAACACACTGGTCGGAGCGCAAGTTGACTTGAGCCAGGAGCCGCCGTCTCAAATTATGAGCTACGTCATCACCGCGATTTCCGGTGCGCTTCTCGGGGAAAACCGGCTACACGCGAAACGGGCCGAGAATGATCTACGACTTGCAATTGCTTGGCTCATCGAGCGCCGTAACGCGGATGTGGCTGATATTGCCGCGCAGGTCTACCACATCTTCGTCGGCGCCGAGGGCTGCGTGGAAGACCGTGTCCGAAGGGCGGTGTCGATTGGTAGCAAGGCTGAACTTCTGGCAAGCATTGCTGCTATCCATCTCGTCAACGACCAGATACTCGCTGCAAAGCATGAACGCGACGTCGAGCGGCGTGAGAGGTTTGACCTGAAGGGTACCCTAGATGAGCAACGCGAGAGAGCTGCTCGTTACAAAGAGGTGATCCATCGCTTGGAGGATGAGAAGGCGGAGTTAGAGCGACAGCTTGAAGAAGAAAAGACGCGGGCGGAAAGCGACAGGAGGCATCACGCTCATTCTTCCACCCAGAGACAGGCTGATGTTAGTACATCTTTGCAAAGAGTAAAGGGGCTTATTGTCGACGCTGCCGAGGCCGTCCAGATAGCCATGAAACGAGCCGACGAAGGAAGTCTGCGAGGACTTCAGGCTGCGGAGAGGCGCATCATTTCCGCGATTGACGCAATAACGGGAATTGGCAAATGAGCGGTCAGATTTTCGGGATAGATTTCGGAACGACAAACAGTCTGGTCACGCTCATTGACGAGCAAGGTCGATCGATTCCCTTGGTCGAAATAGAGACCAATAGGCCACATCCGTCGGTACTCTGGTATCGCGGAAGCGAAATCGTCGTCGGGCGCCAAGCTCGCCGTTACCTGGATATAACCTCTGAAGGCGCGCCCCCAGGTTTCGTCAGGTCACCGAAAATGGCTCTCCGCCAAGATAGTGCGATACACGTCGATGGCCTTGTGATCGACCCGCGGGATGCAATAGCCGAGGTCTTAAAACATTTAGTCGCAGATGCCGCCAAGCCCCGGGGAGGTCGCGCCGGAGAGACTGTGTCGAAGGCCGTGATGACAGTACCGGTCAATTTCGGTGGGCCGCAACGCAGGGCATTGCGTACAGCGGCAACGAAGGCCGGCATTGGTGTCGTGCAATTTGTGCATGAGCCAGTAGCTGCACTCTATGCCTACCTTCGATCCCAATCAAACTTGGATCGTGAGATAGCACGCTACGAAGACCGTACGATGCTTGTCTTCGATTGGGGCGGTGGAACACTCGATCTCACTCTTTGTAGAATTCGAGGAGGCATGATTCAGCAGATCGATAGTCTCGGCGACAATGAAGTTGGGGGCGATCGCTTCGACGAGAGGCTGCGCAATCTGGTCCGTGAGAAGCACGGGAAATCGTGGAAGTTGGCCGACGTAGTTGCGCTGGAACGCCCCGGTATGGCGGCTCGGCTTCTGAACCAGTGCGAGAATGCAAAAATCGATCTTTCCGATCCAGACAAGGATAGTACGGATTTTATTGTAGACGGCTATCTCGAGACTGATGGCCCATCCTCAGATCTCTTGGAAGGCGTCACTCGTGATGAACTGAATCTTCTGTCACGGGATCTTGTGATGCGGGGACTCGGCCGTATCGACGAAATTCTCGATAGATCTGGTCTACAGACAAGAGACGTCGAGTTCTGCCTGGCCACGGGTGGAATGGTAAACATGCCAGCGATCCGAAACGCCCTTGCGGAGAAATTCCCCGGACGGTACCGGGCACCAGCAAATGGCGACAGGATCATCTCGGAGGGGGCCGCATGGATAGCTGCGGACGGTCTACGGTTGTGCCTGTCGAAGCCGATCGAGATACTCAGCGCAGATAGCACCGGGCGTGGAACGTATCAGACCCTCGTCGCCGAGGGCACGGCGCTACCGATTGAAAACGCCACGCATGCCGTGACAAATTCTCGACTGTACTGCTTGGATCCCCGAGAGGGGGTCGCTAGCATTGAATTCGCAAAGCCGCGGTCTCCCGGAACGCCGCGGCCCTCAGACAAGAGGACGACGCTACAAACTCTTATGGTCTTGGTCGATCCTGCGGCGCGTCCACTTATCGAACGTATCATCTGCGACCTTACCATCGACCACGACTATGTCGCCAAGGCGAGCCTTCGATCAACGGCAAGAGGCGACGTTCGAGAAGCCGAATTCCACGATCTCGATTTCGCACTTGCCCTTCCTCATAGAGAACTCGATCCGGCGAAGCATTCCGATAAGCCTGAATCAGAGAAACCGAACGGGTCAGCGGCTGGACCGACATTGATCGCGGCGGGGTCGGTCAACATTGTTCAGCGCACAAACATCATATTTTTGCCCGGTAACGATGATCGTGTCGATGCCTTCTGGAAGCTTGTACCTGGCGACATAATTGCCGAGTACCAAACCGGGTATTTTGATGTCCGTAGTACAGAGGCCACGCCAAGGCAGCACGAGGAGCGAAATTTCTATCAGCCGTGCTCTACATGTAAGCGATTGCTGACCGAGATCAAAGCTGTTGGACCGATTGAGGCCTGCAGGGGAAGGCGGTGCGGCGCATCGCTACCTCCCCCAACAGCCCATTTGATCGGCGCTTCTATGGATCGAGTCGACTTGTCGTGACTCACTGATTCTGGCTACAGCACGGCTGAGGACCATGGACAATTCGGCGAGCATCTGGTTAGGCGCTCAAAGCCAAAGGGGGATTCGTATGGTGGCCACAAAAGCCAAGGGCCAACGAGGATCGTGGTTTGCCACTGTCGACGGAGAGAAACTTCCCTGCGTCCATAAATATTGGGTCAAAGGTCTGCTCCACCACGACCGCTTCCAACGACATGGCTACGGGAACTCGCCGCAAATTTTAGAATTAGCGAAAGCAGTACAGAGCGGTAAGCGCGTAATCCTCACAGACGATAAACCGCTCTTCGATAGCGCCGGAAACCTGACCGGGTTCGAACGAAAGGGCTACATTGCGATCTACGAGGTCGACAATGTCACATACGTCCCTGAGGAGGGCCTAAAGTTTCGGCTAGTGAGAAGAATTCGAAGCCTGGAATAGTCGGTCCTAACGGATTCCGAGAGATTAAGAATTTTGTCGCTGCGAACGAACAAAAGGTCAGATTCGTTGGCCTGGTCATACCGCTGCGAGCCTGTCGCCCGAGCCGCAATAGCGCCTGTGCCTACAAAGGGGAGTTTCAATGCAGATGACGCTCGAGAAGCTTAGGACAATGTCACCTCAGGACCGAGCGACGCTGTATGAAAATGCCCGGAAACGGGTCATGGAAGGAGGCCAAGAGATCATTGACCTTATCAACTCATCCGGCCTCCCGCTTCGATCTGGTGGCATCACCCTCACCGATCCGCTTCATATCCGGATGGAGGAGATTATCTGGTCGTCGGAAGGCAAAAAGCTCCTGCTCGAGGCGACCGAGGCTGGATTGCCGGCCCTCGCAGGTGTCGAACCATTGATCGTGGCCGATCTCGGCGCGCAATATCATCCGCACGATCTTGGAACAGTCGATGCAGGCTCAATCGTTGGCGCGGTCATGCGTCACCTAGGATACGAACTAGTCGGTCGAGCCGACATGCCAACCGGTTCAGTGGCAAAGACGGCGGCTACCTGGCAACCGCGCAGCCAAAAGCCGCCGGGTTAGTTTTGCCGCACATTTTGTTTTAGCGATGCGGACTTCTGCCATCACAAGAACCACGTCAGAGTTAAGACAATTACTGACCGTGCAAGATAGCCGCTCTGTGCCTGGCAGGATAAATCGCCCGCCTTGCGAGGACCACTCGCAACCGCCATCAAAATGGAGCACAGGGAGGCTTGCGTCGAAACGCGGATTGAACCTGAGGTTTATCATCCTCAGTGTCCTCAGTGTGCTTGGACTCTGGATGATGGTGCACCGCTTTAACAGACCACAAACCGCGGGCATTCAGGGCAGCGAAGGGAAATCCGCGCGCCGATAGTTCCTTACCATCTCACGTAAAGCGGCAGGAGCGATCACCTCCACCTTGTCGCCCCACATGTACAGATGCCAGCACATTTCGAGATGACCGGCGGCATCGAAGCGAACCACTAGCGATCCGTCAGGCAGTTCCTCCAACTTTTGACCTGGATGAAACAGGAAGCTTCGAGCATGGGACGCCGCTTCAGGCGCAAATCGCCAGACGACCTCTGCGAATTCACTGTCATTCTGGAAAGCCCCGAAGGCCTTGTCGGCATGTCGATGAATATCGAAACCGGGATCCCGTTCGAAAATCTCTCCGGTCAACTGAGCAGTCTCGATCTTCTCGGCGAGATAATGACGGAACGGTCCGGTCGGGTCGGATTTCGGCTTGGCGACCAGATAGCGCCTGATGCCAATCAGAACGCCATAAGGCTCCACCACCCGTTCAGTTGGCTCGGCCGACTGCTTGGATTGATAGACAATTCGAAGCCGTTCTGAGGCTTTCAGAGCGGTCGCAATCGTAGCGGCGATCGGCGGCGCGATGCGTGAAACCGGGCCCGGGCGTGCTGCAAGACCGAGCGCCTCGAGCAATGCGTCGTGATCGGTTTCCAGACGTGCCAGGCGCTTGCGCGGAACAAGCGCGACAATCTTCTCGCGCAACGATTTGAGCTGTTCAGCCTCTGCGCCCTGCGCACTCCGTTCCAGAATCTCGATCGAAAGATCCAGCGCGGCCAATTCGTCAGGGGTCAGCGTGATGAGATCACGCAGCGCACCGCTCTCCAGGCGCCACCGCTTCCTTCCCTCGTCATCGAAGACGACCTCCGTATCGGGAAACTGGATTTCGAGCGTGTGAAGAATGCGCTGCGCGGTCCGCTTGGAGACCTGAAGCTGATCGATCACGTCGCTTAGGGTCACGCCCGTGCGGCGCGCAGCCACAAAGGTTGCGAGACCGATAAGCTCCTGTGCCTTTTCGAATGACATTGCCTTGGCCACCCCGGGTGTCAGCTATTGTCATGGTCATTGCTTACGGTTTTATTATGCGTGGCTTTGGGGTATCGGCATGAAACTTGAGGATGGAAAGATCCTGCTTTCCGCATCCGATCTGATGCGGTTCATGGGATGCCAGCACGCCACCGCGATGGACCTTCGTTACGCCAGGGGAGAAGCTCTGGTGCCGGCGGAGGATTCCGAGGACGCGCAGCTTCTCCAGAAGTATGGTGATCAGCACGAGGCGACTTATCTCGCCAAATTGCGCAGTGACGGCCGGGGGGTCCTCGAATGTACGCGCGATATCACTTTGCCGGCCGCGGCAGAACTCACGCGGGAAAAGCTCTTCGAGGGTGCAGATGTCCTTTTTCAGGGCGCCTTCTTTGACGCGCCCTGGGGAGGCTGGTCGGATTTCCTCCTCAAGGTGGAGCGGCCTTCATTGCTGGGCCCGTTTTCTTACGAGGTCATCGACACCAAGCTGAAGCGCAAGCCAGATCCCAAGCACATCCTCCAGCTCGTCCTATATTCTGATCTTCTGGCGCGGCTTCAGGGCACTGAGCCGGAGCAGGCACACCTTGAGCTTGGCAGCGGCGAGCGCTTTTCCTTTCGCCTGAACGAATACGCCGCCTATGCGAGGAACGCGCGCGAGCGGCTCGAACGCTTTGTCGCCGGCCCGCCGGACACCGCACCTGACCCGGTGAGGATGTGCAGTCTCTGCCGCTGGCGCGAACAGTGCAAGGCGCATTGGGAGGAGACCGACAGCCTGGCGCTCGTGGCGGGTATCTCCAGATCCCAGCGGGACAAGCTGACTGCCGCGGGCGTGACCACGATGACTGCTCTTGGACGGCTCGGCAAACGCGTTCCGAAGCTTGCCGACGACACTTTTGCCAGGCTGAAGACACAGGCGCGCCTACAGACCGATCGGCGGGCTGGTGGCCCGCCCACTTTCGAGCTGAAGGCCTTTGATCCGCAGCGCGGACTGGCCCTTCTCCCCCGGCCGGATCAAGGTGACCTCTTCTACGACATCGAGGGTGATCCATTCTACGAAGACGGCCTCGAATATCTCCATGGCCTCTGGTTTGAAGACGACGGAGTTGGTGTCTTCAAGGATTTCTGGGGCCACGACCGGGCGGAAGAGAAGGAAGCCTTGCGCCAGCTGATGGCGTTCTTCGCGTCGCGGCTGCGCCAGTACCCCGACGCGCACATCTACCATTATGCGGACTATGAAGTCGCCGCGCTGCGGCGGCTGACCAGCATTCATGCGATCGGTGAACCACTGCTTGATCAGATGCTGCGGGAAGGCCGCTTCGTCGACCTCTATCGGGTGGTTTCCGGGGGCATCATTGTCTCGGAGCCGAGATATTCACTCAAAAACCTCGAGGTCTTCTACATGGAGGAACGGACGGGAGAGGTAAAGACCGCGGGTGGTAGCGTCGTGGCCTACGAGGAATGGCGAGAAAGCGGTGACCAGCACATCCTCGACGAGATCCGTGATTACAACCGGATCGATTGCATCTCGACACAGAAGCTGCGGGACTGGCTCATTGCTGGCGTGCGTCCGGTCGACATGCCCTGGCGAGCGGACAAGGTGATCGCCGACGCGAAGAGCTTCGACTTTGGGAAAGTCAGTGATGAACAGGCTTCGGATGACGCGTTGCACAATAGGCTGGCTCCCTTGCGGGAGCGCTTCGGCGCCACCTTTGCCGATCTGCTCTTTGATCTCGGCCATTTTCACCGGCGCGAACGGAAACCGGCCTGGTGGTCGGTCTTCGACAAGATGGGCCGGGAGCCAGAAAGGCTTGTCGACGATCTGGATTGCCTTGGCGCACTGGTGGCCATGTCGCCGGCCAAAAGCGAAGGCAATTATTGGATACGCGACTATCGTTTCCCCGAACAAGAAAGCAAGCTCCAGTCGGGAGACTGCCACGTCGACTTGGATGGAGCTCCCATCCCGGCTTCCGCAGAGATCGACTTCGCCCGAAACACGGCCGAGGTCCTCTTTCCCAAGAAGTGGTTCGATGGCGCCCCGGCGGCGATCTCGCTTGTCCCTCCCGGTCCGCTAAGAACCGATGCCATTGAGAGGGCCGTGGACCGGGTGGTGGATTCCGTCATTCGTGATGACAGGCAGTATCCAGCCGTCCTTGACCTGCTGCACCGCTCAAAGCCTCGCTTCCGCCGCGGCGACAGGACCGCAAGCATAGTCAGCCCGGACCGGGATCTTGTCCAGGAAGCTGTCACGGCCATTGTTGAGATGGATGAGACCACCTTGGTGATCCAGGGACCGCCAGGGACGGGCAAGACCTATGTCAGCTCGCGCGCCATCCTGGATCTGGTCGGGCGTGGCAAGCGCGTCGCAGTCGCTTCGAATAGCCACAAGGCAATCGACAATCTTCTCTTTGCAGTTGCGGACAGGGCAGCCGAATTTAAGAGGCCGGTCAGCATCGCGAAGAAGAATGGCCATGCTGGCGATGACGGCCACTACCGATCCATCTACGTGGCGACGAGCAACAATGACCGGCAGCTTTTTTCGGCATCGGTCGTTGGGGGAACAGCCTGGCTTTTCGCCAGGCCCGACTTCGAACAGGCCTTCGACTATCTGTTTGTCGATGAAGCTGGCCAGGTTTCGCTGGCGAACCTCATCGCCATGGGCACCTGCGCGAAGAACATCGTACTCGTGGGCGACCCTATGCAACTGCCACAACCCGTCCAAGGCGCGCATCCGGGCGAGAGCGGACTTTCATCGCTCGAATATCGGCTTGCCGGCCACAACACGGTTCCCCCGGATGTTGGCATATTCCTGCCCGTCACGCGCAGGATGCACCCCGATCTCTGCCGATTCGTTTCCGATACGGTTTATGATGGCAGGCTGAGATCGCATGAGGACGCGGCGAGGCAGGCCATTCTTGTTGAAGAACCCGCTTCGGGTGTTCGCCTGTGTGAAATCGTGCACTCCGGCAACAGGCAAACCTCTCCGGAAGAGATCGAAGCCATCAAGGGCGAGATGTCACGTCTGTTGGGGAAGACATTTCGCGACCGCGACGGACGGCAACGGCGAATAACGCTCGATGATGTCCTGATCGTGGCGCCCTACAACGCGCAGGTCAACGCGCTGAAAAGGGCTCTCCCCGCTGGCGCTCGGATCGGAACCGTCGACAAGTTCCAGGGCCTGGAAGCACCGGTCTGCCTCATCTCGATGACGAGTTCATCGTACGAGGAGATTCCGCGCGGCGTCGATTTCCTGTTCAGCCTGAACCGGATCAATGTCGCGGTCTCGCGCGCGCAAGTCTTGGCGCTGGTTTTTGCCAGCCCAAAGCTCCTCGACATTCCCTGCAGCAACATTCACGAAATGCGGCTTGTGAATACGTTGTGCGCGTTGCGGCAATACGGCCGCGCTCAAAGCGGGCGCCAGGCCTCGCATACAGCATGACAGGAAATGGCACCCCTACCCTTTACCTTCCAGAGATCGAAGGAAGGAGGAATGACCAATGTTCACGCGCCATGCCCAAACTCGTTGCCAACAAAGAGGTGTCAGAGGCGACGTCATCGACGCCATTCTCGCCTACGGATGCCGCCGCCATCGCTATGGTGCGGACGTCTATTTCATGGACCACAAGGCGAAGGCGCGCGCCAGGGCGGAACTGGGGGGCCAATACGCCAAGGTCTCAGATCGTCTCGACACGTATCTCGTGATGAGCGACGGCGGGGAAATGATCACCGCCGCAAAAAGGCTAGGGCGACTCAAGTTCTAGCAATTAAATTCCGCGCGGCAGGTTTGTAATTTTTGGGGGTTGTTACTGTGTACAATATAGATTTTCCTTTGCTCGCAGCCATAGCATCCGCCTTGGCCTGCGTTCTTTCCCTAATTGCCCTCTTCTATCTCGGCATGAGGATCAATCACCTCAAAGGCTTCGCCTTGGAGCCGAGCCAATTCGAGCAAGGATTTGAGAAGCTGCAAGCTGCGTCCCGTGAGGACAGTCGCAATGGCCGAGAGGAATTGCAGCAGATCCTAGCCCGGTTTCTTCAGTTGGTTGAAAGCCGCCTGGCAACTCTGGGGACCAGCAAAATGACCAGCTCGGGGCGCTGCGAAAGGAAGCAAGCGACGGCCGGACAGCGTTGGAGACCGGCCTGAAGCAAAGCACCGATGCATTTTCAGACATTCAGGCAAGGCGCCTTGGCGAGACAAACCAGGCCATGAAGGAGTTGGCCGAGCGCCTCGAAAATGCGCACATCGAAGCTCGCAGGGATCAAAAAGCCGGCCTTGAGGCCGTGGCCATGCAGATCAAGTCGCTGACAGAGTCAAACGAGAAAAAGCAGGAGTCCATCTGCGAGGCGCTAAACTCAAATCTGGAATATTTGCGAAAGGAGAACGAAGCGAAGCTCGAGCAGATGCGGCTGACTGTTGACGAAAAGCTGCAAGGTACACTTGAGACCCGGCTCGGCGAATCGTTCAAGATCGTCAGCGACCGGCTGGAACTGGTCCACAAAGGCCTCGGGGAAATGCAGACCCTGGCAACGGGCGTGGGCGACCTGAAGCGGGTTCTCACCAACGTCAAATCCCGTGGCGGATGGGGCGAGATGCAGCTGGAAATGATCCTGCAGGATCTGCTCACCGTCGACCAGTACGCGAAGAATGTGCGCATCAACCCTGACTCAAACGAAGTCGTCGAGTTTGCAATCCGGCTCCCCGGCAAGAACGATGGTGCTCCCGTCTTTCTGCCGATCGACGCAAAGTTTCCGCAGGAAGATTATGAGCGGCTCCTGATCGCTCAGGACGCGGGATCATCGGCCGAAGTAGAGGCTGCCGGCGCGGGTCTGGAGCGCGCCATTCGACTGCAGGCCAAAACGATTTCGGAAAAGTATGTGCATCCGCCGCATTCGACGGATTTCGCAATCATGTATCTTCCAACTGAAGGGCTTTTCGCGGAGGCCATACGGCGCCCAGGTCTCGGCGGTGACGTCCAGAGCAAATACCGTGTGGTTCTGACCGGCCCCACCACGCTCGCCGCGCTACTGACGAGCCTACAGATGGGCTTTCGCACACTCGCGATTGAGAAGCGGTCGAGCGAAGTCTGGCAGGTGCTTGGCGCCGCCAAGGCTGAGTTCCGCAAGTACGGAGAAGTCTGGAGTAAGCTCGGGAAACAACTCGATACCGCCAAGAGAACGGTCGACGATGCTGGACGTCGTACCAGGGCATTGGAGCGCAAGCTTCGCGACGTCGAGACGGTGGAGCTGCCGGATTTCAACGAGGATATTTCTCTCGGAGAGGGGGAAAAGGAACAACCAGAAGATGACGTGTTGGAGGAAACCTCATGATCATATCAATCCGGTTTGAGTTAGGGGAGTGGTACCGTTTCTCATCAAAGTTCAAGCTTATCATATTTGATGGGTCGTTGCTCGCGATACACTAAAGTTCTCTTGAGAATAAAATGTGGTGAGAGTCATTGGGGAGGTTGGCATGGGAAAATTGAGGCCGTCGGTTCTCACGGTCAGTCCGATCGAGGCGGATCACTTACCATGGCAGCCGCCGGACTTCGCTAATCATAGGCAAACCCGGATTGGTGCCAGCGTTGTTGAGGAATTTGTCAGTGGGCACAATGCCAGTGACGTATTGCGCGAGCTGGTCCAGAACGAATTCGATGGTGGCGGAGATCATCTCATCGTTTCCTTCGGCGAAAGCGCTTTGGAGGTGGCGGGTAACGGGAAAGGCGTGAGTGCAGACGGCTGGAAGCGGCTTTCGGTAATCGTCGGCACAGGCCGGGTGGTCGGCGCCGGTGAGGCGGAGCGGGTCGACGCAAAGGCCAATGGCATCGGGTCCAAGAACTTCGGACTGCGCTCCCTCTTCCTTTTCGGTGACGAAATATATGTGCGATCGGGAGGATCGGTGGCCGTTCTCGATTTGAAAACCCTCGAGACTGGCAAAGTGCGCGACCCAGGATACTGGGATGGCAAAGGGGTCCGGATACAAGTTCCTTTCAGGCAGAAATCCTTCGAAATGCTGGAGCCCTTTACTGCAAAGCATGAAAGGACTGCTTTTGACGTCATGGCCCGCGGCATGCTTGCCACCCTGGTGAAGCTTGCCTTGCCAGGCAAACGTGCGGGCCTGCGGGGACTAACCCTGCGCTCCACGCGCTGCCAAAGAACTCTTCATTGGAGGCAGACAGCTGAAAGCTTGCGCTCGCCAATGAAGGGGGTGGCGGTCGTTCGTCGTGTCGGCAAGTTGACTGACATTTTCGGGACGAAACCAAACGTCGAAGAATTCGAGGAGCTTGAGTTCACAACCTCGCTGGAGGTGCCCGATGAGTATAGCTCCCTTCACCATCCAAGCTACTTCAAAGGTGCAGGGGGCCGAATAACGATCGGCGTCTCGTTGCCGTTGAAGCGGAAGAAGCTGGACTTCACTAGATCCGGTTATTTTCACTACCCACTCCAAGCTCCCGACGCTGCAACCGGATGCCTAGTATCGGTAAGTGCTCCGTTCATTTTGGACAACGATCGGAGTGGCCTGACAGACCATGGCTGGAACAAGTGGCTGATCGAACAGGCTGCGTGCTTAACCGTTGACCTGATCGTTGGCGACTGGTTTCAACGCTTTGGAGCCGGTTCATTCCGGGCCATTGCCCAGACCCAAGCCGGAAAACCTAACGACTTCATCGACAGGGTCTCAGAACTGCTGACAGAGCGGGAGTGCTGGCCTACGCGAGCGTCCGGAAAGTTGGCGAAGGTAGATTTGATAGTAGTTCCTCAAGATCCGCTCCTGGACGGATTCCTTTCTGACGAACGCTACCTTCACCCACTCCTTGCGAAGGATCCAGTTGTTCGCGACCTGGCCCTCAGCCGAGGGGCAGATCGTTTCACCTTGGCTGCCCTGGTCAGATTGAGATGTGCCGGAAGCGACACGAAACATCTCCAGACTAAGCTCAAGAAAGAAGAAGGTAACTGGCATTTCGCGTCATACGACACCGCCCTCAACAACGTCGATAGGCAAGTGAAAATGGCGGCCAGCCTGTCGGCACTTTCGAGGCGGTTGAGTCCAGCCAATCGAGCCGACTTGCAGAACACCGCGTCGACACTCTCTGCTGCGAACACGCTGAGGCCCGCGAAAGACCTTGTATTGGTAGCACCCGAAATATGGAATGTATCGCCCGAGCCCATGGAACATCGCCTCCACCAGGCGCTGGGGCCGCATCGGGCGATCTCAGCCGCATGCCGACCGTTTGACGAGCAGAACTGGATTGTAGAAGCATCTGGTCGCGCCTCAGCTGGTACGATCTCGGAGACCGAGCGTGCGGCCCTTTACGCCCGGTTGCTCGACGATAAGGCCGAAATTGGCAGGCGCGCACTCGTAGCAGTACGGAAAGCTCCCACCCTCCGAAGTCAGCGTGGTGATTGGATAGCAGCCGAGAGAATGGTCCGGCTAAAGGGCTCACTAGCGAAGCTGATGGCTCCGGTCTTACACTTGCCATCAAAAGAGTTGTTGGACGCGACAGTGCTCATGTCCAAGCTCAAGATCAGGGATCGCCTAGCAAGCGAAGACCTTATCGCGTTTGCAGAGAATATGGTCAATCGGCCCTCAGCGGCTGAAGCATTCGAACGTGTGCTTAACGACAACCTTCGTCTCATTACGCCGGTAACGAGGAACAAGCTCCTGAGCGTTCCTTTTTTGCGTTCACGAGCTGAATCGCTTGAGGCGCCTAAAGACTTGCACTTAGACACGCCACTTAATCGAGCCGTCACTGATAGCGGTGCAGTGATTGTAGGTGGTTCAAACTACGAGCTGTATCGACGGATCGGCATTGCCGAACACCCGTCGGTCGAGTTTCTGCTCGCGATCTTGGAAGGGAACAAGGCGCGATCAGAGCGACCATCGCGCATGGATCTAATCTACCCGGCCATTGTCGAAGCGCTCAAACGAGAGAAACGATCGCGGCACGAATTCAAAGATCGGCCCATCATATGGTGGAATGGAACATTCCATCCGCCAAAGTCCATTCTCGCCGGGCAGCGGATTCCGCGGGTCATGGACCAATACCTGCCCGTCATCCGGAAATTGGACCAGACGACCCTCGCATGCCTCGCCTTGGGAGCACGCGAACAAGTGGACGAGAGCGACTGGCGTAAGTTCTTCAAGGCCTTATGCGATGATTGGGACCGTCAATCAGTGACTGCCCAGATCGCGCGATCTCTTACTGAAGCCTACTACGTGCTAGGCCCGGCGGGCCTGCCTTCAGGTCTTGACGACTTTGAGTGTCTACTGGCGCGAAACGGATATCTCTTCAGCCTGGATGAGCTGAGGGCGGGCGGGTTAATGGAGAACGATTTCCCGGCGCTCGCAGATGCATTGGACGCTTCCGACGTCAACATAGGCATAGTCGACGTTAACGAGAGGAACAGGGCTTTTTTTCATCAACTCCGCATACGGCCACTATCCAGTTTGGCTGGCGCAGGTACGCCCATTTTCGGTTCCGAATCGCGACAACCTATTTGGTTTAAGCAATTTCACGACGAAGGCGTGATAGAGATGCTTCGGCGGCCAATCTTCGCCGGGGCGCTACACGCGATCGCGGTTCGTCGTCTTCACATGTTCGACAACTACGCCCCCCCTTCTCTTGAAGAGCTGGAAGTGAATCTCAGGCGCGTCAAAGGCGTCACCTTCTACGAGTCCATAGTTCGAGAATACAGGGTTGGATCTGCCGTTGCCCGCGTACCGGTGGAGGCGGCCGTCAATAGCGAGCTGATAGGTTTGGTTTCCCCAAGAACTCGGCTCGATTTTCAGCAGCTCTTTGCCCAGGCGCTCGCCGAGCTGGCCGGGGCAACCAATGTTGACCTAATCAGGACGCTTTCCACTGACATGCTTCCCTTAGTGTTGGCGCGATCAGTCGACGAAATTATCGGATGGTTGGAGAGAGTCGGGGTCTTCATCCGCACTCTCGGACTCACCGACGGTTCAGAGATAGAGCCACCCGAGGCCGTCGATGGTGTTGGGGAAGATGCCATTAGGCAGGTATTTGAGTCTCTAGATATCGAACCGGAGCATGATAATCCACCCGTAGCATCTGCCATGGGAGATCCCACGTTGATCATCCCGCTGGCCACACAACGGCCTCTCAAATTGCCGCCGCTGCCTCCACTTGACGAAGTGCACTTGTTAGTTGAGGAGGCATCCGAAGAGATGGCAGAGCCACTTCAGGGCCGGTATTACGGAGGCCACGGATACGGCGGCTGGGCCCCGCGCACCGGGGCGGACATAGATCGCGACCAGGAGGTTGGCCAGCGCGGCGAGGCCTTAATCTATCGCATGGAAATCGAACGTGTTCGGAGGCAGGGTCATCCAGACCCGGAAAAAGTCGTAATCTGGACTTCTCTGGCCGATCCCGGCGCCGATCACGATATCTGCTCAATCGATGCGGCGGGAAATCCCCGCTGGATTGAGGTAAAATCGACTGTAGGTACGGATGGACGGTTTGACTGGTCGCGGAAGGAGTTTGAAAAGGCTATCCGCGAGCGAGAACGATATGAGATTTGGCGTGTATATCGAGCCGCGGAGCCCGAGCCTGTAGCAAAATGCTTTTCAAATCCAAGCGCGATGCTCAGCACCTCCCGTCTCCAGTTGGAACTGGCCACGCTCCAGGTAACGGTCGAAGGCTTACGCTCCGATTTGTCGTGTCAGCTCATGTCGCCGGCGGATGAGACCAGCCAGGCCCAATAACCACGATCCGCGGGAAGGTTGTGTGCAATTCGTACCGGTCGACGAAATCTCTCAGTGTGAAGATGGTGTTTTACACTGAGGATAGGTCGTCGCGATCAGAATCGAAATTTTCTCCCTCTCCGCCAAGCCTCGAAATACCGGATCTCTGCGTTCTTCCTCTCTATGAAGCATCAGCATAGCGGCTATATTCTCAAAATTTCTGACAGGGCATACAGACGAGTGGCGCAAGAAATCCTTGATAGCCCTTCTGACCTCATCCTGCGAACCCACCCTGTCAAGACAACGATAGCGAGGTTTCAGGATGCTCGATGATCCGTTCGAGTCATCGCCGATTGCACGCCGCAGCCTACGATCTCGATGTATCCAATTAACTCCGCCGAATAGCTCCCGTCGCCGTTCACGGCTCCCTTGTGCTTCAGTTCCCGTTGTAAAGTCGGCTCGACCGCGTGGGTGAACAGATCGCTTCGCTGCTCAGGTTGAAAGGTTGGCGCTGTCGTCGGCGCCTGTAGATATTTTTCACACAAACGCTCGACCGCCGGGACGCGCGTGCCATCCTGCTTGACGGCGATGGGTTGCACCACCACGCGACGTTCACCGTTGCCGGCCGACGCCTCCACCATCCACAGCGACAGCAATACCGGTTCGTCCACGTCACCTGACACCGCAATACCGATTTCCTCTGGTGGCAGGCTACGCCAGCGTCCCAACTCCTCCTGCACCAACGGGTGATCTAAGCCCATCAGTTGCAGCCCATCCTGGTTTGTCGCTGCTTCGCGGCTCAAGGTGAACCGGGCGCGCCGCGCGCCTTCGTACGTGACGAGATCGTAGGTGGCATCGTCCACCTTCACCAGTTTCTGCTGGCGGTCCCCAACCGCCGCCGAAAAGAAATGCACCAGCCGATCGAGGCTGGACGATACGTCCGAGAACGGTTTGTAGTCGTCCAGACTGAAACCATCGAGATCTTGAAAGAGGTCGAACACCACCTGCCGCGCCTCGCGGGAGTTCGACAGCGCCGCCTCCAATTCCACTTGCGTGCGCTTCAGTTCTGGATCGGACAGCGCCTCCTGATACAAGCGGTCGTAATTCAACCGCTCAGACAATTGCCCAAGAATCTGCGCCCGCAGGTCCTCGGCGACATTGCCTTGTTCATCAAGCTTGCCAACTGTTCGTGCAATCTCGGTAAGCTTCTCATCCAGCAGCAGGAAGATGCGTCCCTCGATGGTGTCTGAGAGCACGAGGTTATATACCTGAGCCGTATGGCTCTGGCCGTAGCGATGGATGCGCCCAATGCGCTGCTCCATGTCCATCGGGTTCCACGGCAGATCGAAATTGAACAAGATGCGAGCGAATTGCAGGTTGATGCCTTCGCGTCCCGCCGCCGTGCAGACCAACACGCGGGGGCCATCCTTCTGCCGGAAGCGACGTTCCGCCGCCACCTTGGCTCCGTGGTCACCACCGCGCAAAACCACCACGCCCTGGCCAGGAAAGGTCTGTTCGATTTCGCGGGCGATCATGTCCACTGTGCCGAGATAGGTGGCGAAGATTACGATCTTCTCATTCTGGTTCTGCCGCCACAGCGTCCCCAAGCCGTCGAGCAGCTTCTGCATTTTGGTTTCGCGTTGTGGCGGAAAAACGCCTAGCAGGTCGCCGATACGAAGACGCTCTTCGGGCAGATGCAGATTCACCACCGCTGAGGCGGCTTCCTCCGCATGCATAGCGCTATATTCGCTGTCGTAGGGATCAGAGGCCATCTCTAAAGCCTCCTCGTCCAGCCTCTTTACCAATCGGTACTTCAGGTCGGCCAGGACGCGGTCCACCTCGCTGCGCCCAACGCTGTCGCGTGGCAGATTGAACTCCTCGTGGATCAGCGCTCGCGCCTCCTCGATCAATCGCTCGCGGCCCTCGATGTCCAGCTCCTTGTCGCGCAGCAGCGCCTCGTGCAACGTCAGCATCAAAAGGCGACGTTTAAGCGTGCGGCGCACGGCAGCGAAGCTGGACGCTGCGATCTTCTGGAAAATCGCCATCAGGAAGCCTAGCGCGCGCCCCTGATTGCCCTGGCGACGCGCAAGATCGAAGCCGTCCTCCAGATATTCGCGCAACTTTTCGTAAAAAAGCCGTTCGCCCTTCGCCATCACGAAGGATTCGGTATGAACCCAACGCCGCGCAAATAATGGTGATCCATCCGGCTGGCAGGCATCGGCCTTAGTGCGGCGGAACATCACCGTATTGAGCCGATGGCGGTTCTCCACCATCTCCTCGGGGCTACGGAACAGTGTCGGATTCAGTAACTGGGCCAGCATCCAGAACTGAAAATGGTTGCCTTGGTGCGGCGTAGCCGAAAGCAGTAGGAGATCGCGCGAATGATCTTTCAGCGCCTCGGCCAGCTTGTAGTTTTCGGTTTTTCGTACCTTGCCACCAGTGCGGTAGGCAGTCAGGTGATGGGCTTCGTCGAACACCACCAAATCCCAACGCGGTGCATCCAGCAGCCGTTTGATGCGCGCCGGGCGCTTCAGCGTGTCGATGCTGGCGATCAGTCTATCGTGCTTGGCAAAGGCGTTTGTCTTGCGGTCGGTAATGTCGCCTTCAGAGCCAAATACCTCGAAATCGAGGTTGAACACCTCGTTCAATTCGCGATGCCAGTTGTTCACAAGGCCAGCAGGCACGACCATCAACGCGCGGTTCAGTTCGCCCCGACTGGCAAGTTCGCGCAAGATCAGCGCCGTTTCGATGGTTTTGCCGAGGCCCACTTCGTCGGCGATCAGATAGCGCCGTGGCGAAGCGGTGGCGATACAATGCGTCAGCACCACCTGATGCGGCAAGAGATCGATCTTAGCCGAGGTCAGAGCAGATGCGCTTTCCATCACTGGAAGCGCGTGCGCCTCGTAGGACAGCCACGCCTTGCGCCCGCGCTCTGCACTCCCATCCACCGCACGGAGAATGCGCTCAGTGCGGGTCAGTTCGCGTCGCAGCGAGGCGACAGGTACTCGGCGCTCGCCGACACCGAAAAAGCCACGCAGGTAGCCGTCACGGACCGGATCGAGAACAACACCCTGGCCGTATTCGTGGTGAGTAATGCGCTCACCGGGTTGGAACTGAGTCTCTGGCGTCACTGTGCCGTCCTCAAGTAATCCGCAGATGGAACAAGCCAGCGGACTTGCCCCCATCGCGCAGCAGGATTTCCTGCGGATACTCGTTAGCCTCGCCCCACAGGACGCGGCCAAAGTCGATCTGATGTCCGTGGGGCGTGTGGCACAGCCAACTCACCGCGTCGGTGGACGCCTGCACCCTGATGCGGTTCTGGCCGCCGGGCAGCCAGAACACCAGCGCTGCACCGCCCGCGTAGGCATTTTGAAACGACAGCACGGCGGGCTTAACCACATCGCCCAGCCATGTTTCGGCATCCGTCGACGTCAACAAGTCGAGGCTGCCATCCAGCCCGGCGACCACAAGCGTCTGATCACCGTTACTCGGCAGGTCTTCCGGCCAGTTCCCCGGCACCTGCGCTGAGCGCAGAAACTGACGCAAGCTCCAGACCTCGCCAGGCAAGCAAATCCGGTTGCGCGCTTCCTCGTCCCACACCCAACTGGTTCCGCGCCGCTGCCATACAGTGTCCACCAGTTGTCTCATTGTTTGTATTCCCCATCGTCGTCGAACAACGACCCCTGTACGGGCTGGGGAGCCCGGCTAGCGTGCCATGCGTTGTAGATTGACACCGCACGCGAGGCCGCATTGCGGGCGGCTTGATCTGAGCCGTTGCGGTGAAGCCATTCTAGCAGCGGTTTCAGTGCAACGTGCGGCTTGAAGTTTTCGTTCTTCAACGTGTCCGAGGCGTTGATGCCGCTACCGTCGAAGCACGCACCGACCAGCACCAGCGCCTGATCCAAATCGGAAATCAGGCGACGGCGATGCTTGCCCGACCATTCCCGCGCGAAATCCAAGGGATCGGTGCGGGTGAAAATCTTATTCTTCTCCGCGCACCAGCCGCGCTGCACGAATTCGTCCGGCGTTGTGATCGAGCCTTTCAGAAACTTCTGCAACTGGTCGCGCTTCAGATCGGCCCCGTTGCCGAAAGTACGCAAGAATTGACGCGTGATCGGCTCGGCGGTGACAGGCGGTGGCTCCTTGCCCTTGTCGGCATCCTCGTCGATGAGCTGGTTGATGCCTACCAACGCATCCTTCACGGAGATGGCGCGCCCTTCATCGACGTAAACCTTGCCATAGTGACGAGAGAAGTATTCCAGCGCCTTCCCTCGCCGGATGACCTGGAGGTCGGCAGCCGGCAGACCTTCTTTGGCATGGTTTTCTAGCATGCCCTGCAACTGGCGTACGTCTGCCATCACCTCACGCCGCATTCGGCCCCAGCTCACCGGCTTCGGTTCCTCGGTCCGTTTACGGCAAACATGGATGATGTCGTACTCGATGGTTTTGGAGCCGAATTCGCCTTCGCCCTTGGTTTCGTCGGAGCGGATTGGGTATGTAGCTTCGAGGTAGTAACCCGCGTCGAACAACGATTCCAGCACCGCCACCCACGGTTCATCTTCACTGTGGTGGAAGGTGAAGGCGAGAATGCCACTTGGTTTCAGCGCACGATGCACTTCGCGCCAACATTGCGTGAGCAGACGCTGGTAGAAGCCGTCCGGGTCTTCCGGCTCGCGCGCGCGGTTTGCGACCGCTTCCAGCGACTTGGGCGTGTATTCGGCACGGAAGTAGTCGGGGTATCTATCCTTCAGCGCGAGGCGCAACCAGACATAGAAGAAATCTGACAGCTCCGAATAATGGAGCAGGCCGCCGAAGGGTGGGTCGGTGATCACAAGATCGAGGCTGGCGTCGGCAAGTTTTGTCAGCTCGGTGGATGATCCACAGAAAACCTCTGCACCATTTACCGGGTCGCCCGGAAAGACCTTCTCGCTCTTGCCACTGATGCCGCTTGCAAGCGCGGCATCCTTTCGTTTCAGGCTCTCCGCGCTTACCGCCTCCCATGGCCGCACAGCCCAATCCCGGCTTTCAAGGAGAACCGGCACGCAAGAACTCCAGGGGCCGTAGCCCATAGGCGAAAAGACTCCCACTTCAACCAGAGTTGATTTCGGGTGGAAATTATTGTTCGACAGAGCCGGAACGAAGTGATCCTTGGTGATGTGCCAGAACGCAAGAACACTCTGATTTCGCAGATAATTCTGAAACGCCCCGAGAACAAACTCGCGCACCTTCCAATCGTAGTCGCCGACGTTCACGATGGCTTTCAGCAGTTGTGCGTGGACGAGCAACTGACGAGGATGGAACATTGTCCACCAGTGCGTGAAGCCGTGGTTCGGAACGCCGCCCTGCAAGTGGTGAGTCATGAAGCCGTAGGGGAGTTCAGAGCGCGGCCAGTAGTCCTTCAGGTCAGCGTCCTTGCGAGCTTCCCATTCCGCGAACGCGCTGTCGTACTGTCGCGCGTGTCCCACATCGTAGGCAGAGAAGAAGCGCCCGCTATATGGCTTGCCCGCCGCATCGCGCTTGGGCGCGTAGCCCTGCACTGCATAAGCAGCCATCGGTCCGGTCTTACCCGTAGCCTTTATAGTCGTCAGCACATCCTGAACGGTGCCACAAGCCGAACAGGCGTAATGCGATTTCTTCGGTACCGTGCCTTTTTCCGGCGCGAAGGTGACGCCCGTTTCCGGGCATGTCACTTCGTCCGGCAGCGGACCACGCACTTCCAACAAACGAATCTTCGCGGCGCGTGCATGATCCCAGCGCGTGGTCGCGGCCACGTCATCCTGCGCCGAGCCGCCATAAGGCTGGCCATTCGCATCTTGTTTAGACTCACCCGCAAGCCATTGCGGATGCACCAGCAGGCTCAGCTGAACCTTCTTGTTCTTGCCCTGACCCAGATTCGTCAGCGCGGTGTGACCGCACCGCGGGCAAATCACGCCCTTCTTTCGGTTAAGCACGGAATACGGATGTTCGGAGGGCGCGACGTAGAGCGGCGCATCCGGGGCCATGCGAGCTGCTTCTTCCTCGACGTGAAAGCTAGTGCCGCACCTACCGCAGGCATGTTCCCATTGCTTGACAGTGAGCGTCTTCACCGCCATCACCGGGCTACTCATAATGGGTGTGCGGTGGCCGCAGCCAGTGACCTGACACGGACCGTGCTTCGCCCAGAAGGTGTAAATGGCTTCTGGGCCGTCGTAACGGTAATCCTTGCGCTCGTCGCGCGGAATAGCTAGCGGATCGAAGCTGGCGGGCATTACCTTGTTGTTAGGAAGGTGCGTCCATGTACCTTTTTCGCCTTCAGGGCCGTCGCAGTAATAGTACGGCATGATCTGCGGTTTGACCTCGGCCTCGATGTCGGCGAGAAGCTTCTTCACCTCCTCCAGATCGACGTTGGCCAGCTCCTGTTTGACCACGAACCACGCCACCGGGTTGAGGTCATTGCCGACCATCTGCATTCCAAGACGCGAGCCTTCCACCAACGTGGTGCCGCCGCCCATGAAGATGTCGGCGACCTTAAGGGCTTTGAATGCGCCTTTCCTCTGGTGATTGGCATAGTAGTTGTCCCACACAAGTTTGGCCGCGTGCGAGGAATCGTCCGGCGCTTTGGTGGCCGCCGCGATCAACATCGAGCGGAACACGCTTGAGCGCCGCCGCGCCCACCACTTCGACATCTGGTAGATGGGCTTGCCTGCATTGCCTTCGATCACCGCGATCTGATTGACTGGCAGGATCGGAAAGTCCACTTCCAGACAAGTCTTTGGACGGTTCGGATCATTGAAATCAACGGTTTCCAGCGCACCGGCCTTGCCTGCACCGACGGCCTTGGCGACTTCTTGCGCGAGAAGTTCTTTCTTGGTGGCCATCAGCCGCAATCCTTATTTGGTCAGTTCAACGAAGGGTGACAGCACTTCGAGCAGCGACAGGCCACCATGTGTGAGCGTTGGGTAGCCGCCCGGGCTGCGCCACTTCCTACGGCCCAAGGCCAAAAGGTACGCGCCGCGCGGGCTGTTGATTTGCAATGCCACGGGTGGCACGAAGGGACCGGTGTCACCCATTCCAGGCTTGCTGCGCCCGCTGGAAAACGTCTGCTTGAGAAATTGCCCGACCTCGCCATCCGCATCAGGGAAGTAGCCGGTGGCCGCGTAGCCGTGGTCGGAAGTGATAACCAACCGCCGGCCGGTAGCGAGACGTTCGACGAAGGCCCAAAAATCGTCGCCGCTCAGCTGCTCGGCCACGTCTTTCGTCAGCGGTTCCAATCCTCGACCTGCACCGGAGCCGTCATGCAACTTAACGTCGGGCCAGTGGTGCCAGAAAATTTGGTTTGGCGTGTTGCCGACTAGAGCCTCGCAATCCTTCCACGGCAGATCGACGGTTTCCGTCTGCGCTGGTTGTAGTTTGTGTGCGAGGCCGCCGCCATTGTTCTGGAGTTTGCTGCGGCTGGCAAAGCCGAGCGCGCGGGCGAATTGGTCGGTTTCACCGGGCAGCTCGGAGGCATGGGCGCTGACCTCGTGCAGGGTGAAGCCGCGTTCCTTTGCACCCTGCAACAGCCACGGCAGTTCGCGCAGGGAAAGACCGTCTAGGACCAGCATTGCCTTTGCGCTGAAGGATTCGGCCCACCAGCGCACCAAGCGATCCGAAGTCCGCTCAACGCTTGCGCCGAAAGCTTGCCACAAGTCCCAGCCACTGGAGGAGAGAAACAAATCCAGTTCAGCGATTTCGCGATCGCGCTTGGCGACCTCGCTAGGCGCATTGCCTGCGGCCAAGGGCTTTGAATTGGTCTCGATCACATGGCTGATGATGATGCGCCAGGCATGTGCGTCCGTGCCCTGCGTCAGGCCATGCAATGCGCTGACAGTCAAGACCATCAATCGTCCTCCTTCTCAAGATTCAGCTCGAAGGTCATGCCTTCGGGCAGCTTCTTAAGCAGTTCCTTGAGCTGCGCGCCGGTGGCTTCGGATACCTTAATCGACACTTCGGCCACGCGCGTGGCTGGGCCGATGCCCCAGCCTTCGATCTTCCCGATGAGGTTAAGCGGCGATGTGGCTGAGTTGGACAGAGGGATGCGAGGCTTGGCGGTCGTAGCGTCGCCACCAAAGATGCCGCCCGGCGCGGGTGTAGGAGGGACGCCGTCGAGCGGGCCGCCTCCGGGCACAGGCGGCATTGGTGGCGTTGTGATGCCGCCCTCGAAAAATCCGCTGCTCGTCGACGACGGCGCGAGCGGTGCGGAGCCACCCGTCGCCGGCACCGCAGAGGGTAACATCACAAACACGTCATCGAGGTGGCGACCCGTGAGTGAGAGCTTGGACCGCAGACGCCGCCAGGCGGTCTCCTCGTCCTCGCCTGGATGGGTTTGCAGGTATTCCATGCCGCGCACGTTGATGGCGACCGTGCCCTTGGCACACAGGCGCAACAGGCGCTCCTTCATCGCCGTTTCGCCCAGCCACGGAATGCAGTCCTGTCCGGCGGGGCGTGGCTCTTGCAGTTCGCGCAGCAGTTTGCCGACGGAATCGTTACTATTAGCGAACTCGAGTACTAGTTCCTCGAAATCCTCGGGTACAAACAGGTCACTGGCTAGTGATTCTTCAATGGCTTCGGGAATTTGCGCGCCTTGCTTGTCCAGTCGCTCAACGGTGATTTTGCTCTGTGCAGGGTCAGCAAAATTCCAACGTTGCAGCACGGCGAAGCGGTCGAACCTCTTCTTGAGGTTGTCGCGCAGGGTGCTCTCGAATTCCTTGTGCAGCCTCTTATATTCGGGGTTCTGGCTACTCCATTCCTGAGCCTTCATCTCGGCGCGGGCGAGGATGAGCAAGTCATGGTCGAGAAAGGCGTTGCTGCTACCTGGGCGCGGGAGCAGGAAACGCACGGTATTGCGGCGCTTCTGCAAGTGATCTTTAAGCCAGCGGCCGAGTGTGGCGTCGAGCTTATCCGGCTCTTCAGGTAGCACAAGGATGGGCAAACGGTCATCCCACCTGTCCGGCTGTTCGGCTTCGTCGAGCGATGTCCATGGTGCGTTGACCCAAGACTTCGGCAAGGCGATCACGCGGAAGGTCTTGGCAACCTCGTCAGTGCCACCGATAACGTAACGAACTTGCTTTGCGAGTTGGGCCTGGTCGGCCCCGTCTGCGAACAGCTTGTCGTTGCGCGCATAGGCCATTAGCTTCGCACGCGGGTTCTCTTCCTCACGAAACAGCAGCTTCGTGCCTTCGTGATGGATGTTGAAACTGTTATCGACAATAGTCGCCAACTCAACCTGAAAGGCGTTGTCGTCCACCGGCTTGCTTCGGGTGATGTCCAATTGGAGCGTGGCTGGTTCGGCTCCGGCGAGATTGCCTATGGCAATCGAACGCAACCACAACGCGCCGATGATCTCTTGCAGATGCGGCGCAACGCTGGCGTGATCGTGTCGCGCCTCTTGTACCGAGATAACGTTCTGCTGCGCCTTCTCTCGAAGTGTGCGGTGGTGCTGATTAGCCACAGCTTCCAGCAATGCACCAATGCCCGAGGCGTCATCATCCAGCCGGAAATCAGCAGCCGTGAGCACCGGCATGGTGTCACCAGCACTTTTGTACAGGTTGGCAAGAATGCGGATAAGGTCCCGGGTTTCCTGCGCATCGGTGGCAATTAGCACCTGTTCTTCAAGCAGTCGCAGCAGGTGAGGTGCGAAAGGCCATGACTCAGTGAACTCACGGCGCTTGCGCTCCTGCTCGGCGGAAGGAACGTCGAGCAGACGGAAAGATTCAGTGACGTGCTGTGCGACCAGCGATTCGATGGTGCCATTTGCGATCTGCAAGCGATTGTCGAATAGGCGGTGGAGTAGCATCCGACGGCGATCGTGCTGGATGCGTTCAGCGCTACCGCCCGCCTTGAAGTCGATGGCGACCGGGTTGACGCGGTGCACTTGCTGGTAGGCATCGCTACCGCCGTTGCGCACCGAGATCACCAGCACCAGCAGATCGGGGCGCTCCTTGGCGATCTCCGAAAGAATCTGGATGAAGTTGAATGCCCAGTTCTTCCACGGATACTGCTTGGTGTTGGTGAGACCGTCGTACCACGTCTGGAATTCGTCCAGCAGGAGCATCGTCGGCTTATTCTCTAACAGCTCGATGATGAGCTTGTCTGACGGGATTTCGGTCTTGGATGCGCCTTGGCCTTCCCACTTGCCGTTGATGAAAGTGCCGTGCGGGTGATTCTCGAACAGCACATCCCACAGGAACTTGTAGCGGTGACGGTGCAGGCTTTCGCCGATAACATGCATCCCATCGCGCAGCTCGACCTTGCCTACGCCGGGATCGGCCAGCGTGGTCGCCCACGCATTGAGCCACGCACCGGTCGATACCGGGTCCGTCACCGCGTGGTAGAGCGCGGCCATCAAGTGCGACTTACCGAGACCCCGTTCGCCGATCACGACAACAGGGCGGCCCTGGTTGGGACCGACGGCCTCAATACCCTTCAATAGATCGTGCGTGGGATAGGTGATTTCCAGGAACTGCTTGGCGGCAATCTGGGTTGCACCAGTATGCTGATCGTTGGACAGCTCGATGGCTGTGCCTTTGAGGCGCTTGCCCCGAAATTCTTCACGTAAAGTCAGCCCAAGCATTATTTCCCCTCGCTTTCCGCGGTTGAGGCACGGAAAGGCTCAACCTTGATCTTGTTTGTCCGCCGCATGACCTCGGCCAACTCGCAATAGAGCATGCCGCATAGCCGGGCGAGTGTACCAAATACCTTTTCAAACCATACGGTCACCTCGGGCAAAAAGCCCGACCAAGCATTCAGGAGTTGCTGGAGGTTTGCCGATCAACACCAAGAATTTGGGTAGCGAGGATAGCACCCAAACCGTTCTTTCAAGAGAATTCTTTCAGGTGGTTGCACTTGGATGCATCGTCATAGATCCCGCCCAGCCGCTCGCAAAGCTAGCTCTATAGCGATAATGCAGGCTCGACAATCTGTTTCGCCACGAACGAGGTGATCTTGATCCGCATCAGGGGCATCGCAGCGATGTTCCGTCTTGCACCCTACATGCGCACGATCGATCTGCCCGGCAGCGGATCAGTGCTGGAAAGGGTACCGGATCGCAGTTTGCCCGATAATCAGGGCATGGCAGCCCCAATCTCGGCAGTCACGTCACGGACGCCAGGGGCAGTCCATACGTCGTCCCGCAACATGAACTTGTTGCTATTTGTATGGGCGATATAAGTGGATCGTTCGACCACGAACGCTATGGGGACCAGCGCCGCCTTCATCACATTGAAGTTGTCATCGAACAGGACACCCGCCAGCACATCAAAATGTCCCCCGTCTATATCGCGGATCGCGGAAAGCTGTCGGGACTTGTTGCGACGGTGAATGCGACGGCCCTTTATCTGATACCGCGTGCCGTCTTTTCCGATGGCGTCATATCCCCGTTCGGAGTTCGGAGCTTGGTGCCATCCGAAGGCACGGCAAAATAAATACTCAGCAAGATCACCCGTCGGATTGTTGGCGCTGCGCACCACTCCCCGGCTGCGCAATTCTTCCGCGACTTGGGCATGAACGACGAGGAGTTCGGCAACCGTGGCCGATTGCAGCTGCTGCAAGAAGTCCAATTCATTCCCTCTAGCCAGCGATCCCCGAGACCGTCTCCAGGGAGCGATTGCCTAACCTTCGCACGACTTGCCGTTACCATCCTTTTGCGCGGAACGATACGGTCACGTTCGGCACGCACGGTTGTCCCGTCCCGCGAAATTACGCCAGGCATGTGACACAGCCTCAAAGCGCCGCCGCGTACAGGGACTGGCCATCGCTTACGATCGAACTCACCGACTAGGTCGTCAACCGAGGACGTCCTCAGTGTGAAATTGGGTTTTCACACTGAACCTCCCCACGGCAGTGACCTCGCAGACTCGTCCTCACCAAGCCACGCAGAGCTTTGATCACGACCTTGCGTCCCGTACGTCGTGCAAATCACCTCAGATTACGCCCGCTGCCCTCGTTACGACTTCGTCCCGCCAGCACCATCTCCTACGCGACTGCTAGTAAAAACCAACGCAGAACGAATGCGCCATCTACAATCCGGCCTCAACCAAATCGCGCAGCAGTGCTGCCCCGAGTTCAACTCGATCACAAGAATCGAGGTTGAGCCCTTCGCACTCCACTTGAGGCACCAGCAACACACGGTCAGCGCCGACTCCATGCTGAGCGCAAATCCGGGAAAATGCTTCGACGTGTGACGTTAAGGGTGGAGGACGAAGAACCAAACCTTCGGCGACGCACCCAAGTTCGGTACCACTCTTATTCAGACGCATCCACCGGGACTCCGTTTCATGGCCGGTGAACCAAGGATCTTCGATGCTATTTTCTACCCCACTCACGCGATAAATTGCATAGAGATATGGGTCACGGTACCAACTGTTCAGTTGGGTCTTGTTGAGCATACAGACGCTGTAACCGAGAAGACCGTTCGAGCCGACGTAAATTCCCGAGCGACTTTCGCGCATAGCTGGATACTTCACGAAGTACCAACGCCACCCCAAACCATTCGCGCCGGCCGTAGCATCGAGCCAGTCCTGCTGAATCTTGCTCAGGGTGCTACCCACATCAACTTCGGCGCTGGCGACCACGTCAAGCAAGTGCCCGAGAACGGCTCGGGTTTCGGAGAGGTTCAACCTGCTTGCCCCGGTCAATAATTCACGCCATGGGGCAGGATTTGAACCTGAACCGAATTGGAATAGGCGGGCATTTATCTGTCGCGAGTAGTCGCCGATCGCGAGCAACGCGCCCGTGAGAGAAGGCATACACTCAGTTGCGGAAAAGAGCTTGTGGAAGGCACTGGCACGTCTGTCGAACACGGCCTCGTCGAGTTCAAAAGCCGCAAGACATCCGCGCAGTAGCGGATGGTCCTCAAGATGGAGCAAGTTTCGTTCGAGACCTGGACTTTTTGACAGCAGTTCCTGTTTTAGCTTCTCGTCCGAGGCTTGCGCCTGGTTGAAAGCAGAGACGCGATCTAGGGCACCATCAATCACGATGCACCGAACATCGGCCAGAAGCTCGGGCATTTTTTCCAATCGAAGCTCATTGCTCGACGCCTCGACCAGATTTCTAAGGACGCGTAGGCGACGAGCGAAATCGTGCGTCTTATGAATCCTGTGGAGTAGAACGGCATAAAGGAAAATGGTCTGCGGCCACCCGAACACCCGATTGCGACCGCGCGCTTGTCCATAGGTTTGGCAACACGCCGCAAAGAGGTCAGTTTCAGCGGTGCCCTGCTGACCGTACAACACGACCTTGCTCGGGCTGCTCGAGTCAAGTGGCGCCGCGGTTGTCGAGAAATGACCAGCAAAAATTGATTGGATTTCCACGTCCACCCAAGTGTCGAGGGCCTGGAACAACAAGTCGAGATTGGCCGCAGCCCTCGGGTTGCGCCTTCCATAGACATCTTCAGCCTGTGACGCGATGTCGCCCTTTGCGAAGCGACCCTCGTGCCACTCGCATACTTCCGCTACGAAGTGAAAATACCGCAAAAAACCATCGTCAATGGAAAAGTCGCGGCTCCGGTATCGCCACAACAGATCGGACCAAACGCCGTCAATCTTGACCGCGAATTCATCGACCCGATCGGGGCACGATGTTTCCAGTATTTTCTCAAACAACGCTTTGAAATTTTCGAAAGGCGTCAGCGGCTTTCCGCGAGAATTCATCTTAATGTACAGATCGTCGCCCGAGCCTACCTGCTCGATCGGCAACAGGTGAAATGTGATTGCCGGCGCCTCAGCATCAATGAGGCGCTCCCATGCGGCTAGGCAATCGTCGTCTCGGAATCGCTCATGCATCGCATCCAGCATCACCAGCATCGATTGGATGGTCGGGTCGTGACGCCAAGTATGCAGATACCAGAACTGATCGGCGATCCAGGCGGACAAAATCTCTACTGTCGCTGGAGGCTCACTCTCTACAAGCCGCTCACAAAAAAGACGTGCGCTGGCCCGAGTGGCATATGAAAAACTCTTCCAACCCTGCTCTTGGTAGACGCGTCCCGAACGAAACGCCAGATACCAGTGCAAAAGAAATAATGTGGTGAGCCGTTGCTGCCCATCGAGCGGTCGCAACGTCCCATTCTCCACATCGCCGTATACGAAATCGAGATTTACGCTCTCGCCGCAGGTGACGGCACGATACAGAACGTCAAGAAAACTCGCGCGTATTCGCTCGACAGCGGTTCCCGTGCGCCCCTGCGCATAGTCGCGTTGGATGAGCGGAATTTCGATATGTTTGACGGTGGGCGATTCCGGCACGCTGTGGGTGAATAGCGAATTGTAAGAAGTTAGATAACTCCTCATGATTGCCGGTCCTCTAACTTCAAATACGGGAAAAGAATCCCTTGTTCGGGAGAAATCATTGCCCGGAGATAGCTCTCGCGGTCTTGGACACTCCAAAAATGAACCTGTTGCGCGTCAGCATTCGTATAGTATTTTAGGAAAACCTGCCGAGTGCAGAGGGGAATGTATGCGCCCTTCCTGTCGAGCTCCAGGATCTGCCTGCGTTTCACCTCAAACACTGCATTGCCGATGGCACTGTTGTCGCCGCTCGACAGCAGTGCAAGATTGGTCACCGAATGAACCGAGTGAACTGAAGGTGGAGCGTTCGCATCCGACGGTGTAAACACTGCCGTTACGTCGCGAACCAGCTCCTGAAAGCTGTTGCGGTCGATCTGATCGGCGGCAGCATCAATCTTGCCAATAATTGCGCTGCGTCGTTCCGGATCGACTGATGGGAGATCCGTGAGCGCATCGCGATGCAATCGCAGCCATTCCTTCCACTGCTCCGCCTTGGTGAGGCTCTCGGCATTCTGAGCGTGAATATGCTCAAGCGACCATGCCGAATCCCGGTGCTGTCGAAATGAATAGCGCTCAGTCGAATGCCTCAAGCGGCGTACAGTTTCAACGTTCATCAGAAGCAGCAGCCGAGCGCATTTTTCCTTGTGTGTGTCGGTTTCGTAGCTCAGGGCGGTAACATCGGATGGGCTGAGGTCGAGTGTTTCGCAAATACGTCTGTCCAAGGCCGCAATAAAGTTGCTCTTACTGTGGTTGGCAGCGAGCGTTACAAGCTCTCCGAACGATTGCCCAACAGCAACAAGAAAGCCGATTTTGTGGTAATAATTGCGATCTTCAAACCAGCCGAGAATCGTTGCATGCAGGTCAACGACCTGGTTCCATAGTGTCTCGGGCGAGGTCGCTTCGATTCTCTCCCGCAGGTTGTCGAATGTGTAAAAGCGCGGGCGCTTCGACCCAAGAGTGCCACCAGCAAGTGTGTCGAGTAGAAGACTGATGCGCGTCGGGTATTCGTCTTCAGCGGCGTCGGTGATGAAAGACCATACGTCGGGTTGATGCAGATCGCGTTCGATGCTGTCCCATTGCGCTGCGAATTCACGGGTGCGATCCGCACGTCCTGGCCCGCCTCGGCTGCGCGAGAGCAGGAGGGCCTTGATCAGTTCAGCGTCAGTGAGCGGAATGCGACCGACGTTCAGGCGCGTAAATAGAGTAGTTGAATCCAAATCGATCGGTGCATCGTACCAGATTACGCGAACGCTCTCGAACAGATATCCGTAGAACTTGTTTGCGACGTACTGGCGACGCGCACCGTGCGTATTGAACCATTCTCGAATGCACTGGAAAGCCACGTAGAGGTGAAAGAAGTCGATATTGCTTTCGCTGCGAGCTTGGTCCAGCTCGTGCAAGTAGTTCTCGCTACCAGGCCGCGTTTCATAAGCGATGGAGTACGCCGGCCCGGCATTCTGCAAGCCCTCGCGCTGCATAAAAAGGAAGATCAGATAGAGCGTCGTAAGCCGCTGCTGACCGTCGACAAGTTCCCATTCCTCATTGCCGGTTCGCTTCACAACAATGGGCTGCAGGTTATACGGGGCGCCATTGCTTTCCCAGATGTCGCTAAGGAGGCGCTCAACTTCCTGTTTCCCCCAGCGGTAGCCACGTTGGTACTTGGCAACAAAAAACTGCCCGGAGATATCGCCGACCAGCTTCAGTTCGAGAAGAGCTCCATTCTTGAAGTATGTTGCGCCTTCCTCGAAAGCCGTGCTCGATGTTGTCTTCGCTTCAACTACTGCCATTCAATTCCCCCTCCGCCTGCGATTAAAATCTAGCGACGGCAAATCTCAAGATCAGGAAGGATTGGACTCCTGGGCATCCAGAATTCCCCACTATTCGCATGCATCCCCTAAAAAGATCACGATCCACCGTGACGCGAACGGCGCTCGACAAATGCCCCCGATTCCGAGACGCAAGCGGCTCTACCACGTCGATGTGGTCGCCGTCTGCCGATACGATCAGGGGGGTGTGCGCTACCCGCTCATTGGCAAATCGTGTGCTTGTCGGTCCAGTTCTTTAATTTCCAGTGGAAAGATTTGCAATCAGCGCCAGCTGCGTTCTCGTTTCGGACCCGACCAGATTCGTCGGCTATCCATGCGACTGAATAGGACCCGATGTTTTCGCAAGGATAGTGATGTTGCTTCAGCCCAATAAGACCAAGCCTTTCGGCCTATCGAAATCGAAGGTCTCCGCCTATGAGCAGTGTCCGAAACGGCTCTGGCTGATGACCCACAAGCCAGAGCTTGCAGCGTACGACGACCAGGCCCAAGCGCGATTTGCAGAGGGTCACGCGATCGGCGAGATTGCGTGTGAACTTTGTCCCGGTGGCGTCATGATAGAGGCTTTGCCGGACCTGCGTGCCGCGCTCGCGGCCACTAAATGTCTCATCGAGAAAGGACACCCCGGACCGATCTTTGAAGCGACCTTCGAACATGATGGAGTGCTCGTTCGCGTGGATATCCTCGAGCGAACGCCAGACGGCCGTTGGGCAATGCGTGAAGTGAAGAGCTCCACAGGCGTCAAAGATTACCACCGAGGCGACCTCTGCACCCAGATCTGGGTGCTTGAACAGGCTGGTGTTGAGTTGGCCGCGGCATCAATCCGTCATGTTGACAGGGAATTCGTGCTCCATTCCGTTGGCGATTATGCTGGCCTCTTCCGTGATCATGAACTTCTTAACGAACTTCAAGAACTCGCTACCGGTCGCGGCAAACTTGTCGCCGGAATCAGAGAAACGCTTGCAGGCGAAGAACCAGTGATTGAGGTCGGTGACCATTGCGGCAGCCCGTTCCCATGCGAATTCTCGGGCTGCTGCCATGTCGCTGACGAAGACGCCCCCGCCTGGCCAGTTTCGCTCCTGCCGTACGGCGCAGGAAAGCGATGGGAAAAGGAAGGGATATCGGATCTGCTTGCGCTTGATGAGGCGGATCTTGGATCGAGAGATGCCCGAATCGTGGCAGCAACGCGCAGCGGCAAGCCCTTCCATGATCTGAAATCCGCTCGGCAAACGATGGACCAATGGGAGTATCCGCGTGCATGGCTGGATTTCGAGACCATAGGGTTTGCAGTGCCGCGCTGGATTGGAACAAAGCCATACCAGCAGATCCCTTTCCAGTTCTCGCTTCACCTCGAACAAGCCGACGGCTCGATTACGCACCACGAATTCCTGAGCATCGACGGCGAGGACCCACGAAAGGATTGCGCCAAGGCATTGGTCGAGCTCATTCCCTGTCGCGCGACCCCCGTCGCCTATAACGCGAGTTTCGAGAGACGTGTCCTGCGCGAGCTTGCCGCGGCCTTTCCTGAATTTTTGAAGCGGCTCAACACTATCGCAGATGGGCTTGTTGATCTTTTGCCCGTCGCCCGCGATTGCTGGTATCACCGCGACCAACGCGGGAGTTGGTCGATCAAAGCCGTCCTGCCGACCATCGCCAATCTCGACTATGGTCGCCTAGATGTCCAGGATGGTTCTCAGGCACAAAAGGCGTACCTAGAGGCGATCGATCCTGCGACCGAACCCGATCGGCGATCGGCGATCGATCTTGGTCTCAGGGCCTATTGCCGGCAGGATACGCTGGCGATGGTGATCATTGCCCGGCAATTTTTGGGGCGCGACATAGCCAATCTTCTTTAATCGCCTGTCAGGGAACCGCGGCGAAGTCTGACCGCTGGTGACCTTTGACGAGTGCCGCAAGCTCAGGTGGTTCGAGAACTTCCACGTTGTCGCCCCATTGATAAAGATGCCAGGCCATCTCCAGATGTCCGGCGGCACGAAACCGCACGATCAATGAGCCATCCGGCTGCGGCTCGAGGTTCTGGTCAGGATGAAAGTGATAGGCGGCCGCCGCTCGTGCCGCCACCGGGCTAAATCGCCAGACCACCTCTCCGTATTCGTCGCTATTGTAGTAGACGCCGAACGCTTTTCTGGCCATTTTGCGGAAGCTGTAGCCGTCAGGCATTGGCCGGATTCCCTCCTCCAGAACTCGAACTTCCGTCATCCGATCCATGCGCCATCTTCCGGGCTCCGCGGCGACAGGCGAAGTATCGACGCGGGCTACAAGGTAGTGGCGCCCACCCAGCAAAACACCAACCGGCTCGACCGTTCGCTCGCGCCCTTCCCCATTTGAGCTCTCATAGACGAACCGCAGTTTTCGAAGTTCCAACACCGCTCTTCCCACCGCGTCTGATACCAAATGGTCGATCACCGGTCGCGGGCCAGGTCGCGCCGCTACTGCATGGCCATGCAACATCGCTTCCAGATCCGCTTCATAGCTCTTCTCGCCGCGCCTCATCAGGGATCCGCCCAGCCGATCCCGAATGATGCGGAGCCTGGCCGCGGCTTCCCCGTCATTGCTTGCTGCGAGCACTGTCGCCGCCCGCTCAAGGATCGCCAGATCACTCGGCTGGACGACCGGAAGATGATCAAGCTCCTTTGTCCGCAACGACCAATATCGCCGCGGACCTTCGCTGACCTCCTTCAGACCCGCAGGAAACAGTCCTCTCATCGCGCTGAGCATTCGCTGACGCTTCTTCTCCAGCGCCGCCTTTGGTCCCTTTCCGAGTTCCGCTTCGATATCTGTCGCGCTTAGACCGGACCGGCTGGCGGCGAGACGGATGGCCAGTTGGAGCAATTCCTCGGCTTTCCTGTATGACATCCACCCTCGCGGATCAAAACATGAACGACCAAATCCGTCCACCTCTCGATTTATCTACCATTTCACTGAAACGAGAAAGACTGGAGACAAAAATGATCAATGATCGAAATCGCTCACTTTGAAGCCAACACGAGAGATAGCGTGGGGGTTGCGGCGATGTCGTGGATGCCATCGCCGGATGCTGAAGTGCCACACGATGCTGAACTAACGCCTTGAGAAGTGGTTTGAATTGGGAACAGAAGGAAACCCTATGGATAAGTCTGAACCTGCAACGATTTCCCGATCGTCGCTAACCAAGTTGGTTGATCTACTACCATTGGTAGGCGTGGACTACGGGAGTCGTGACTACGACGCCGATCTGTTTAGACTTATCGATTCCCGGCCCGTTCGAAGGGCTACCGTCATGGACAATGATGTAACTTTGAGTGCTTTGTCAGCAGATGCACTCGAAGCGGCCATCTCGCTGCGGGAACTGCTGCCCATTGTCCATGAGGACTGGGTCAGCGAGATACATGCCTTAGAAGTCGACTATGTTGACGATAACGGCACCCATGTCGTTGAAATGGGACGACATGGCTACTTCCGCGCCGATGGTGAGTTCATTGAAGGTCCCCGCCTTGAATTGATCCCTCGTTTCACGACCAAGGTGGACGATGCCTTAAAATTCAAGGAGCGGGTCTTCGGCTCTTGTCTTCTCCTTACGATCAAGGAGGAGGAAAACGCCGAATGGGGAAGCGATTACCAGGCTTGTCTAATCGACCGCCAATCAGCGGTCATCTACGCTCACCGCACTAATGATCTGCCGCACGCGATCATCGGTGCCGTCCTGGGAGCCATGCTGTCAGGCTTTACACACAAACTGCTGCTGTTTGAAATCAAGGAGGATGGTGGCGACAGTGTTTAAACCGTGGCTACCCGATTATCGCTGACAAGGGTATCGGGAATCCCGAAGCAGACCGATAGTGTGAAATTAGTCTTTCACACTGAATCTCTCATTGCTCGCGGGTTTGATCTAACGCATCGTGACAGTCCAAGGATTCGCCTAACAGCGGGCCGTTTTGCAACTGAGCGAATGACGGGGGCGGCCGATAAAGACCGGGCCGGTAGCCTGTGGTGGCATTTCAATCAACGCTGAACTCTGAAGAGCTGATGTTTCAGATCTCCGTCCCCTCGGGAAAGGTCAGCGCATCCTCGACACCCATGCCAAGACATCGAACCGATTCTCGATCTTGGTGTGCCCAAGTAGGATCATCCAGCACAATGTGTGAATGCCGCCTACTTAACTCGTCTTCGCCGCTCCTGAACTTCTTTTTCCAGGAGTTCTTCTACTTCAGCGACCGTGCTCGACGCAGCGCTCCAATCACCCGGAACTCTGAAAGCGACATCGCGTGGGAAAGGCTTTCCGCTATCAAAGAATGAGTTGAAGACGTGTTCCACGGCTGCGCCTGATTCATTCAAGCCATCATAAACGACCCGGTAAGAAGGGTACTTTCCCTTCCCATCGGTACCGATCCTAACTCGTGCGTTGCCATGTTTTCGTATGCAGTAATCCATCGAATTGAGGACACATTCTGCGTACGCTTTGCGATCTCTGAGACTGCTCCAGACGTCCTTTATGGTCACGTCGGACGATAGCATATCTTTCCTCCCTCCTGCATGCATTCCGAGCCGTGCCTCGGCACCAGCTTAGACATTCACTCAATTTGGTTCACGTCGGTAACTGCACCCAAAATAGACAAGCCCAATGCGCTGTCCAATCGTTTCGACACGATGCCTTCAGGCGTGGAACGACGGGAGGGCTAGCATTTTCCGGCAGAGCGTTTATGAGCAGAATTACTTGTGGAGAGCAAAGGATTTCGAATGTCAGCTGAGAAAGACGCCCCTTACCTGCTTGAGCTAACTGCCGAGATCGTTTCTGCGTATGTAAGCAAGAACGCTGTGCCAGTTGCGTCTCTTCCAGACCTTATCGGGAGCGTAAATTCGGCGCTTTCGAAAATCAAGCAGCCCGCTCAACCCGAGAAGCCAACCCAAGCTCCTGCGGTCAACCCAAGGCGATCAGTGTTTCCAGATTATATTGTCTGTCTCGAGGATGGGAAAAAGTTCAAATCGCTGAAGCGGCATCTTAACGTGCACTACGAGCTGACGCCCGATGAATACCGCGAGAAGTGGGGACTGAAGGCAGAGTACCCGATGGTGGCGCCGAACTATGCGGCTCAACGGTCGGCGCTGGCGAAATCCAGTGGGCTTGGCAGGAAGGCGCCGGCGACAAAGAAAGCGGCCAAAAGAGCTCGATAAAGCAAACTAAAAGCGGCTGATCTGCAGTGAAGTAGTTTTTGGCCTGGCCTGGCCGTCGGCTTGGAGAAGGTTCCACTGACGCTAAGGCGCCGTGACCGATCGCCGGAGCAGGCGGCTGCTACCCTTTTTGATGGGGACTCGTTTCAGTATTCGTCGGCCCGCATGATGGTCATCACACGGGACGTAACGTTCCGATCTGAAGGGTCGGTAGAGTGATAACGGCGGGTAAGGTCGTAGTAGTCGATCTTCCAGATGATTTTGATGGCGACAACCGTCATGACCGCACAATCGTGCTCACCGTAGGGATCATTCTCGGGAGTGAAACCATCGAACACCGTGATAGCCGAGATGATGTCCCTGATCGTTGAGGGACCGAGCGCTGCTATCCCGTCGGTAATGACAACGATCCCGCCAAGGCGTCGGATCCTTAGATCGTCGTTTAATAGCCTGATTCTGAGGACCGTTTCGTCTAGAGATTGACTGATATCGTTGACTCCCCCGAAGGGAATCTCTCGTTTCTCGTTCGTCATAGTGTTTCCCCTTTTTTGGGACGGAGATGTTCCTTCTGGTCGGCTCAATGGTCAGCCCTGTCGTTCAGGTGCGTCCGTTTGTGCGGTTTGTCCGGGGGGTGTTGAGCCTCAGAACGTCATCAAACCTGACATCCCGACCCCGGTCTGGAACCAGAATATAGGAAAATATGCCTATTTCCAGGCCGAAAGGCCGCCATTCCGACCATTGTGCCCCACAAAAATCGAGGATTTGATCGTTTCGAAGCTCGGTTGTCCCCCCGTTGGATCGGGGTAAGACACAAGCGTCGCGACCTTGGCCGCGCCCGCTAACCGTCGGCTGTCATATCTTCGGCCTTCTCCCGGAAGAAAGAGGAGACGGCTCGCGAGCGCCCTTCGGAGGTTCAATCAGGAGATCCGCGGCGGGAACACCCAGCACCTTGGCCAGAACCTCTAACTTATCAATGGTCACGTTCTCCGAACCGCGCTCGACGCGACCAACGTAGGACCGATCGATCTCCGCGGCCAGCGCCAGCCGTTCTTGCGACAACCCTTGTGCGACACGCAGTTTGCGGAGGTTCCAGCCAATGATCTTGCGCACGTTCATCGTGAGCAAGAAAGCAATACGAACGGCTTGACAATCGACGGACTGACAGTCCCCTATTTAGTGCAAAGGTTGCTAAAGAGGTTGCAACCATTACGGACTTTCGGGCGGGCAAATGATGATCTTGAATCGAATTGGCGCAGTGGCTTTGGTCGTCACTGAAATGGCATTCGGCCTTGGCACTAGACACGTCTACGCCGGCGGAAATAGGCTCACATTCAAAGGCCCCGCGGTGGACGTTAATCTGCCCTACGACCTCGACACAGAGTCCGGCGAGACGCTGAAAGAGCATCAGTCCGACTATGATGTTGCGATCGACAACTTCAAGGCCCTTTGCCCAGCAAGGATTGCGGAGGCTGACCGCGCTACTCAAACTGCAAACGCAGATCCGGTAAAGCCAGGGTCGTTGGCCGGGGACCAGGGTGGTGAACAATTTTCCGATGAGAATAACGTAGTATATGGAGAAATGACGAACGAATCGGAGTTCTGCCGCTTTCTCGGTCACAAAACTCTTTCAAACATATTTACGATGTACCATCTCGATAAAAGAGCATACAGCGAAACGTCGCAGAAATTGTCTTATCAACTTGATTCATGGATGCTAGCCAGAGTTAAACGTGCAAACATAAACAATCCGATCTACGCCGACGGCAATATGCTGGTAAGATTGAGTCTGGATTCAGACAAGCGGCATGAGATCGAACAGAGGTTTTCGAACTGCGCACTTAAGTCTGAAAATACCACAAGGGACGCCTTGTCGGAAATCTTCGCTTACAACCCTGGGGATATGTTCATCGATCTTAGCGTTGACTTCGACGGCGGGCCTCTAAGATTAGGCGATCTGGTCGTCATGGCATCCCTGTCGGACGGGTTGATCGCCCTTGAAACTATCCTCGACGGGATGGTTGACCAGTCCGATGCCCAGGTCTCTAAACTTAACAGCGTTGCCTCTGAAAATTCGCAAGCACAATCCTCGCTTGAGGCGAGATTGTCGGAACCTGCTGAGATCCTCAGTGACTTCTATGGCGCCTACAAACTCGTATCAATCTGTTACGATAATAGAATTCAATACGAGAGGAAGTATGTCGACGACACGATGATGGCCGAAGCGAGGGAGCATATCAAAGTTATTCAGCAAAGAACCGTTACCTCCTCAAGCGGAATCTCCCCGGATCGGATATGGAATAATTCGCCCGTGGCCTACCCACTTTGGCACTACGACAAGCAGTACAGGAATAAAGAGGGGATGACAAAAGTCAAATTCTACCTGGATAGCCTATTGGACCAATCGGTTACGCGGGAATTTTCAAGTGAGCTGGATGAAGTATGCAAAAACTCCGTCAAGATGCTGGCTATGGAAGCAGGGAGTATGCCTGGTACAAAGGAAATCAAGAAGGATTTTTGACAACCCCCCTCCGGAGAGTTCCTGCCGCTGCCCTATCTAGACGTTTGAAGGCTCGGGACACCCTTCCCTTTCCCCTGGATTTACAAACCGCCTTTGTGGCAGACTCATAATGGGGCTGGGGGGACATAAGATGGAAGTCGAGTTTCTGACGGGAAGTGCAGTGGAGCGTGCCCTAGGGCGGCTGATCAGAGATTACGACGAGTTTCATTGGGCGGTCGCCTGGGGAACCTCCACGTCGCTAGCTGAAAAATTACTTTCGCGGCCCTCCAAAATCAGGGCCGTCACCTTTGGTCTTGCTTTCGCTCAAACGGACCCGAACCTTATCGATTCGCTCGTCAGAGTCGAAGGATCCTACGTCGTCACTGAATTTCCGAAAGGAACTTACCATCCGAAGGTTTATGGTTTTCGCTCTGGGAAGCGAGCGGCGGCGATAATCGGAAGCGCGAATTTCACCCTCGGCGGGCTTGGCAAGAACCACGAAGCGTCAGTGCTGGTCACCGGTTCGGCCGACGACAGTGTTCTAGCCGACATTTTCTCATTCACAGCGCGCAGCGCCAAACTTGGAGAGAGCGTTACACGGGAGCTTGCGCAGCGGTACCGCGTTAGCTGGAAGCTCACAGCACGCAAACCTCGTCTCCCCCGCAACCCCCTTAACGAGGTACCTCTCCCAAACCTCAAGGGCCTTACATCTCCCTTAGTCGACATGGACTGGGCGGGTTACGTCGGCGCCGTGAGGCGTTCCAGTTACCATGACGCGGACGAGAGCCTGGAGCTTCTTCGGATTGCGCAGACCTGGCTATCGGCTGCCCGTTCATTTCACGAACTAAGTCTTTTGCAACGGAAGGCGTTAGGGGGTGTAATCGGGCAGTGGGAGAAGGCCGGCGATGACGAACTCAATCGAGACTGGGGCTGGTTCGGTTCGATGAGTGGCGCCGGAGATTTCAAGAATCGAATCTCGGAAAACGATCGATCTCTGGCTCGAGCAGTCGACAGCATCCCTCAGAAGGGAGATGTCACGAAAGAACACTTCGACCGTTTCGTACGTCTATTCATCAATGCATTTGCCAACTCGCATCGGGTCGGAGGGGTACCAACGGCATCGCGATTGTTGGCTATGAAGCGACCTGACGTCTTCCTGTGCATCTCAAACCCGAACATCGACGCCGCTGCCAGTGAGATGGGTTTCGCCAAATCGACCCTCACCTTGGACAATTACTGGGAGCGTGTCGTGGAGGTGATCCGGGCATCGGATTGGTACAACACCGACAAACCGGAAACCGACGAGGGGCAACTTTGGGAGTGCCGCGCCGCAATGCTCGACGCCATCTTCTATCGACCCAAGACCGCGTAGGAGTTTGCTGGATTCTCCGATCAGCTCGGGATTTGGTCAGTGTGAAACTTGGATTTCACACTAAGCGCCATATCCCCGAGAGTGGCTCGGCAAAGCCGTCCGACGACTAGCGCTGTTCGCCTTACCGACCACCGGGTTTCGAATTCGTCAAGCCCGATGAGCCATCTTTTAAGTTGAGGTTCCCTCGCCGGGATCGCGAATGATCTCTATATCTCCTGGGCCCCAGGCCATGTGACTGCTTCTGTCCACGGCAGGAGTTCGTATGACGGCCTTTTCTTGTCCCCAGTTCTCCCGGCACACAACACGGAAAGGCCCGTCAACGACATAGGTAAATATCTTACGAGACGGATCCTGTGCTGGTCGCCAAGCAATGATCCTCCCTCCGTGCCAGGCACGCGCGGCTTGGGTCTCGTGCAAAAATATTCGGCCACCGACAGCTTCGTTGGCGACTTCGTCGCTGACGACCCAATTGCCGGATTCGTATCTGGCTTCCTCCTTTAAATGTCGATGGTTCAACCCGTGCGGACAGACAAAATGCAGTTCTAAGGGCACAGACTGGTTCCTCCAAACTAACGTTCGAAATGTGACACGCCCTTATACGGAGTCAAGAAAGCCGCGGGAAAGCTGGGAAAAACTCGCAGCCAGGGATGCCTAAATTCGTCCGGCGACCTCGCATTGGGTATCCATTGGAGAATAGAGCGCAGGGGCGCCCGGCACCTTGTTAGCCACAAGCCATAATGTATCGCATCCTTGGGATCGATTGCGAACTCGAACCCGAGCATGACGAGAAGTTGGCGTACGCTGTATACACCCGGCGAAGACGTCACTGTTCAGGCAGGGGATCTCAACCTCTTCGAATCCGAGGAATGAAGCCTGCCACCCGCTGGAATTGGTGTACATCGATATGGCGGCCGGCATTCGAAATGTGGCCGAATCCTGGAGTCTTCCCGATCCATAACAGCGTTACCCATCACACAGGACTCGGCTATGGTTCACCTGCGAGTTCATTGGGATCGAAACAAACCCCGATCGTATCGATGAGTAGGGGGCAAATGTGGTCGGAGAAGAAAGATGGTTGGCATCGTCAAGGGTCTAAAGGGCGACATTTTTGACGAATGGCGTAGTGGCTACGATCTCCTCGTCCTGTTCTCGCACAACGGCTTCACTAGTCTGAATGGGCGCCTTCGGGGCGATCACCCGTTCTCGCCAAGCGATCCGCAGCTGCCATCCCTTGGCGCCCATGATTCCTGGCACGGAACACTTCAGCCGCTCAATGAGGGAAAGTGGTTCATCGCTTTCCGAGACGCTACTGAGCGAGGCCCGGGACTTAGTGACGAGGATGTCGCGGACGCCTTCGCAAAGGTCTATCGGATTTGTGGGCGTCATAATTTAAGCCGCGTGCTCACAAATGGAGTCCGAGCGCCTAGCGCCCCATTGGCGCAAGCGCACGATGATGCTCGCGTCCGCCTTCTTTACGATCTGGCCCGCGAAGGGCAGGACGTATCTACGACCTTCATAGATCTTGGGGACACATTCAGCCAACACCAACCCTAGCAGATTGGTGCGCAAGCCGCGCGCGCTGGCGCCACTCGTTCTCAGGCCTGAATGTGCCTTGGTCACGCGTGGCAAGGAGCGACGGCGAGCTTATAGTTGGCGGTCATCTGACTGGCAAGGATTCGAGGTTGCCGTCGCAGAAGAAGGTGCGGCGGGAACGACGCCGTACCGATCCGCATGGCGATATTTTTCAGACGCTTGGTCACCAGCCAAGCAGAGTCAAACCTTAGAGCCCCCACCACCCCTGCTGGCAGGCTTTCCAAATAACATAGTCGACTGTCGAGACACTGTGCCCCGACTGACGTGACAATCGTCCGCACAAGTCGTGTACCGTCTCGCCCGACCTTGCAGCGACCCTCTCTAACCAGACGTCGGGTTTCGCAACGTCGACGCCCAGGTTCTTTGCCAGGTGATACTTCGTGATCCCACCGATGTGGGGAAGGGTCTCGCAAAACGCGATCACTTCCTCCGGTCCGTTCTGCCATGCCGACCGAAACCCCTCGAAATACTCCGTTCGGTTCGACATCACCTGGTTGATGGATTTTTTCTTTCCCGGATGACCAAACGTGTCCCCCACCTCCCCCAATTCGATCAGCGACGATTTCATTCGTGACCAGATGTCTTGGGCAACCGTCCACCTCATTCCACTGTTGAGGATGACGTACGAGACCCTCAGAGCAAAATCGGTAGCGTCGATCGGAGGGGATTTCGTCTCGACCTTTTTCATCGCGTCAGGATCGAGTTCGCCGACCCGTTGCCGATAACCGAGATACTCCTCGAGGGTCACCTATGGGTTCCGCTCTTTGTCGCACCGATCGTTAGTGATAACCCCTCAGTGTAAAAGTGACATTTCAAACCGAAGGAATGACCGACGAAGTTTATAGTAGATTCTACTATCAACCAGCTTTGCGCTTCGAATGAGAATGATCTCGTCCGGACCGACCTGGTACCGATGGAACAACAACCAAGATTTCTACTAAAATCTACTATCAACTACCCTCCCCTTCGAATGAGAATGATTTCGTCAGGATCGATCTGGTAAGGAACTCTGGTGTCTCGCAGCGAACACCGCGCACGCTGCAAAACCTTCATCGAGTCAGAGTCAAACAATCGGATCGTTCTCGCGGTCATCCGATAGGCGACCGTCCAATGATTGTGGCGACCAGAGAGACCGATGATTGCGACCTGGTTCCCGTGCAGACCTTCGCGCAACGCGGCCCAGAGATCGTCGAAGCGACGCACTTTCGACGTCAACATGGCCATGCTGATTGGCGCCTCGGCTACCTCTTGAAGGTAGTCACAGGCAGCCTCGACAAGGGCGTAAACCGTAGGGATTTCGATCCCCAGTCCGACCGTCTCATGGGCCGTCACGCTGTTTGTCGTCAGGCTCTCCGACAGAACTTGGAACAGGTCAATTGACTTCTCACGCCCCAACTCCGGGAACAGAAACCGCACGGCGTTGATCACGCAGTAGACCCCACAGAGGCTATCCAGGTCCCCTTGATTGAACGGCGACAGGATCTTCTCGGCGACCGGAATGCTCAAAACCCGCGCGCGCAAAATCGGTCGGCGAACTTCTTGGTCTTGGCCAGACATAGCGCCATCTCAGATCATGGAAACGATACGGCGCTGGGCATCGGTGTCGCCATCGATGTAGCTCTGGGTCATCGATAGAGACCGGTGACCGGCGAGGAGTTGAACATCGCGGAGACATCCTCCCGCGCGGTGCGCGGATCGTGCTGCCGTCGTGATGAAGGTCCGGCGCCCCGAATGGGACGAACACCCTTCGAAGTTCAGCTTGCTGTAGAGTTCGACGAACCAATTGACGATGCTGTTTGCCCGCATCGCGCCACCGCGGCTTGAACGGATCACGGGTTCGTCGCCTCCCTCCTCCTCTAGCAACAGAGACAGGGCCCTCCTGAGGTTGGGATGAAGTGGAATTCGGCGTCCGGATTGACGTTTCGCGATACGATCCTCGATCACGACCAGGTTCCCGATCTTTCCCTTCGGATTAAGAAGCATAGACCACTCCAATCCGGCGATTTCGCAGGCCCTCAACCCGGCCTTACAGGAGAGGAGGATAATCACCCGATCTCTCATGGGACGGGATGATTTGCGCGTTTGCGCAAGCATTTTGCGCAACATTGAATCGGTGACGACCTTGGCTTGACGACCAAACATGCGGTTGCGCTCCAGAGGTGGGGACAAACCCAGATTATAGGCATATATTCCTATTTTCAAGCCGAAAGGCACCCGCAAACTGCCGTCTTTGGGAAGTGGTCGCTCAGTTTTCTTGAGAAATTGGGCGGGCGTCGTAGGCCACACCGCGCTCGGCGCCGATCGAGGCCTTCGGAGACCTCGCGGCCGAACCCGACGCTCGCGATGTTCGCGACGCAGGTGAAGATTGCGGTCCGCGAGGCCGGCGCAGAATCCGAACCGGATCGGTGGCTCGGCGGCGAACAAGGGAGGCGGCAGGTCAACGCCAGAGGGCGCGGCGCCGGCAGCGCTGCTGGCCTGCGGCGAGATGGCGGCGGCTGGGGCCGTAAAGGGGGAAGCGGCCGCTTCCGGGCGCGGCGGCTGATGGTCAAGGCGCGGTTGGTCAAGTTCGCGTCCCAGCGCGGTGCGCGTGTTCCGGAAGTGCGCCGCGTCTCCACCAGGGCGGTCGATGCACATCTGCGCTATCTCCAACCTTCTGAAGCTCACAGCTACCTAGAGAAACGATTCGCAGAGCGGAGGACGCATCTCTTGACACGTCGCTGAAAATGCCGCTTAGTAAATTCTAAAGTAAGAATTGACCTACATACAAGGCTCAAAAAGACTGGATACTAGGTTCGATGGCGAAATAGTCATCGAGCCATAATGGTATCCTCTTGTTTCGTGGAGGCGAGACATGGCGGCCGAAAAAAATCCGCGAAGGGAAACAGATCCGCGGGCTGCGCCGAATACAGAGCCTGAAAATGTTGGCATACAATCAGAAATCAACGCGCAAGAGCGCTCTCACGACGCGCTTCTAGTCGCGTCTATTGCCCTTCGTGCTATCGAGAACGAAGATTTCGGCAAGGACATACGGGCTGCAGATGCCATGCGGCTAAAAGAGGTTGGCATCAAGTCGTTGTCCGTCGCCGAGTTCCAATCAGCTCTCAACGAAATGCTTACGACCATCAGGAGGATCGAAATGGCTTCCGTACAATCTGCTGGCACATCTGCGTCGCAACCATCCCCGGGGTTGCAGTCCGGCGCCACGACCTTCACCGCTGGGACTGCGTTCACAGGCGGCGGCGGTTCCACCACTGGAACGATCGGCACCCAGGGTTCGATCGGTGCGGCGGGCGGCAGTTCCTCACAATTGTCCGGCGCCACGACCTTCACCGCTGGGACGGCGTTCACAGGCGGTGGTGCAACGATTGGAACGATCGCCACCCAGGGTTCGATCGGCGCGGCGGGCGGCAGTTCCTCACAATTGTCCGGCGCCACGACCTTCACCGCCGGGACGGCGTTCACAGGCGGCGGCGCAACGATTGGAACGATCGGCACCCAGGGTTCGATCGGTGCGGCGGGCGGCAGTTCCTCACAATTGTCCGGCGCCACGACCTTCACCGCCGGGACGGCGTTCACAGGCGGCGGCGCAACGATTGGAACGATCGGCACCCAGGGTTCGATCGGTGCGGCGGGCGGCAGTTCCTCACAATTGTCCGGCGCCACGACCTTCACCGCCGGGACGGCGTTCACAGGCGGTGGTGCAACGATTGGAACGATCGCCACCCAGGGTTCGATCGGCGCGGCGGGCGGCAGTTCCTCACAATTGTCCGGCGCCACGACCTTCACCGCCGGGACGGCGTTCACAGGCGGCGGCGCAACGATTGGAACGATCGGCACCCAGGGTTCGATCGGTGCGGCGGGCGGCAGTTCCTCACAATTGTCCGGCGCCACGACCTTCACCGCCGGGACGGCGTTCACAGGCGGCGGCGCAACGATTGGAACGATCGGCACCCAGGGTTCGATCGGTGCGGCGGGCGGCAGTTCCTCACAATTGTCCGGCGCCACGACCTTCACCGCCGGGACGGCGTTCACAGGCGG
>NZ_LYTM01000021.1:0-58915 GCF_001672445.1 Mesorhizobium sp. WSM3873
CACCCCCCCCTCTGGCCTGCCGGCCATCTCCCCCGCAAGGGCCCGCAAGGGGGGAGATCAGCTGGCGTCTTTGCTTTCGCCAATTGCCGACCTTGCAAGTGACAGTACATCGCCCGAACTGCCAATCTCCCCCCTTGCGGGGGAGATGTCCGGCAGGACAGAGGGGGTGCTGTCCCGCCGGCCTCTCCGTCCACCAAGGAACCCACACATGACACCCCATGCCGAAGCTCTCGGCAGGGCGCGGACGGCTGCGGATCTCGCCGCCGTCATCGCTCTGCTCGACACCGATCTCAGCGAAGCCGTCGCCAGCCGCCAAGACCTGAAGCAGGCGGAAGACCGCGCCATTTTCGGCGGCGGCGATCTCGCCGCCGCGCGCGCCGCGCTCGACGACTGCAACGATACGATCGCTGTGCTCGAAAAGACCATCGCCGCCGCCAGCGGCCGCCAGGCCACTGCGGCCCAAGCCGAGGCCCGCGCGGACATCGAGGCGCTCAGCGAGGAGATCGAAGGCAAGGCGGCGCTGCTCGGCGCGCGCTGGCGCGCCGCCCGCCGGCTGGTCGAGGAACTGCGCGAGGAGCTGTTCGAGGCCGACGCGCTGTCGCGGGCGATTGCCACCGCCAACGGCCTGTTCGACGCCGCCGGCCTGCCGAGCCGGAAGGTGAGCCTGGCCGCCGCCCGCCGCGCCGCCATGGCCGGTCCCCGCGCGGCCGCGCCAGCGCGCCTCAGCCGCGCCGGCCTGGCGGCCGACCGGCTGCTTCTTTCGCTGATCAGCTCCGGCGGCGCGCTCGACCCGCGCCCGGCGCTGCGCGCGCCCGTCGCTGGCGCAACCAAGAAACCCAAGCGAGGCTGAACCATGTGCACATTAGCCCTACTCGGCACGGCCATTTCGGTCGGCGGCGCCCTGATGCAGGGCGCCCAGCAGCAGCAATTGGCCAACTACCAGGCCAAGGCCTATGAGCAGCAGGCGCAGGCCGACGCGCAAAGCGCCGCCTTCGAGCGGAGCCAGGAGCGCCACAAGCAGGACCTGCTCGAAGCCCAGGCGCGTGCCCAGGCCGGTGCCTCGGGCGTCGGCATTGCCGGCTCGCCGACCGAAGTGCTGGCGGCGAACGCCCGGCAGGGGCAGGTCGACCTCGATGCGATGTTGTACGGCTCGCGGCTGCGCCAGAACAATCTCAACACCCAGGCCGCCGTCTCGCGCTTCCAAGGCAAGCAGGCGATGACCGCCTCGATCTTCAACGCTGGCAGCAGCCTCATCGGCGGCCTCTCCAAAATCTACGACCCGACCAAGAGTCCGAGTTCCGGCAGCCTGCAGTCGGGCAACGCCGTGATCGTCGGCGCCTCCCCCTTTTCCAGAGCAAGTTGGGCAGGGAACACCTGAATGGTACACATCATTCCTCTTTCCGTCGCCCAGCGCCGGCTCGACCGGCAATGCGGTGCAATATCCCCAGGGCTCGCCGATCGGCGGCGCCATGCAAGGGTTGGACGATCACCTCTCCGCCGTCGCCGAGCGCTACCAGCAGATGAAGGAACAGCAGGAGGCGTTCGATGCCGAACTGGCGCGCCGCTGGTTCGACGGCGAGATCGCGCAGGCCGAAGACGAGGCGACGGCGAACGCGCCGGCCGATGGCAGCGGGCCTGCATGAGGCCATGTATGGCCAGGTCGATCCGCACAATGGCCGAGTAGTGAAGACTGGCCTGTTCGACAGGCTGTTCGCCGCTGCCTTGCCGAACATGCCAGAGAGCCAGCGCGCCGCGCGGCCCAGACAGAGAAAGGCATGGGAATTATCCCCTTGAGATAGACGTCAAGGGGATAATTCCCTACAAATTTGCACCAGAAGGTAATTAAAAGCGAGTGGATGGATTTTTATCGATCTCATCCAACCGCCACTCGTCAGCAGGTAATTGATAAAGCCACCGAAATCGACAAAAAGTACGGGCATCTTTTCGACCCACCAATAGGTGAATGATGGAATATTTTTTGCGCAGATCCCGTTAGCGCTGGCGGAATGGATCGCGGAACTGTTATGGACAGAAGCGTGCATCCGCCGATCGTCAGCAAGCTCGTCTACCAGATCGATGGCTGGCCGGGCGATGTTCTCATAGAAAGCTTTCCTTGCTTTCTTGTGACAGAAGAGGCCAAGCGCGCCCTGCTAAAAGCCGGCTTCTCCGGTGCTAGATTCGCAGACGTCGAAATCACAATCTCCGACAATTTTCGCGACGTCTTTTCCAGCGTAAAGCTCCCGCCGCTTGTCTGGCTGCAGGTTGATGGAAAGGCAGGTCGTGACGACTTCGGCATCGCCTCGAATCTCCACCTCGTCATGTCGGAGCGCATCCTGGACGTTCTGGATGAACTGGGGCTTCCTTTGGCCAGCTTCAAACCGTTCGACGAATAGAGCACAGCTGGGCGGAGGATATGATCCGCCTCAAAACTGACTAGCCACTATTTGGGTCTGTCTCCGGTCAGTCGATAGAAAATAGTGCAGTGTCACCGTAATTCCTCCTATAGGTGATTAATGAAATACTTCTACGTAGAGCCGATTGTTGTGGGCGAACTGGATGAGGGTACTGTGATGGACGTAAGTGTGCATCCGCCGATCGTCAACAAGCTTGTGTTTCAAGTCGACGGCTGGCCCGGCGATGTTCTCGTAGCAAGCTTTCCTTGCTTTCTTATCACGGAGGAGGCCAAATTCGCGTTGCAGCAGGCCGGTTTCTCCGGTGCGACATTTGCTGACGTCGAAATCACAATTTCCGACAATTTTCGTGACGTTTATTCCGACGTTAAGATTCCGCCTCTTGTCTGGCTAAAGATAGAGGGAGAGGCCGGCCACTCCGACTTCGGTATTGCCTCGGATCTGCGACTCGTCATGTCGGAGCGTATCCTGGACGTTCTGGATGAACTGGGGCTTCCTATGGCTAGCTTCAAACCGTTCGACGATCGAAGTGGGCACACTGACCTAGGCAGAGAATGATGCGCCGCAAAGCCGATTCGTAACCATTTGAGGTGCCTTCGGGTTAGTCGCATAGAAATAATGCACTGTCACCGTAGTTCCGGTTCTCCGACCGAAGTGCTGGCGGCCAACGCCGGCAGGGGCAGGTCGACCTCAATGCGATGTTGTACGGCTCGCGGCTGCGCCAGAACAATCACAACACCCAGGCCGCCATTTCGCGCTTTCAGGAGCGCTGGCACCGCTGGCGGGGCGGCTGGAGCGGGCGCAATTTTGGATTCAGATGGCTCGGATACCGAGCGCGGACAGGCTCAATGAAGCTGTTGGCGAAAATCGCGGTGACAAAGAGCTGATTCCGGTGCGGCTACAAATCTAGCCGCGCGCTAATCCCGATCTTTTCAAGCCTCGCTTTCGCGGGGCTTTTTTCATGGAGCAAGCCCTATGGCCCGACCTGCAACTGCCGCCGTTCGCCTGTTGACCGGCGAACGCGAACCCGTGCGCCTGGCGACGATCGCAAACATCACCCTTTACGGCCTGCAGACCATCGACGGCGTGGCGGCCGAAGTCGGCGACCGCGTGCTGGTCAAGGATCAGGCCGACCAGACCGAGAACGGCATCTACACGGCGAGCGAGGGCCGGTGGTTCCGCGCCGCCGACGCTCGCACGGCGCGCACGATGCAGAAGGGCACGACCGTGCATGTGCAGGAGGGAACGGTCTCGGCCGATCGGGTCTATGCCTTCGAGGCGCTGGATCCGGCGATCGGCGCCGACCCGATCACGCTGAGCTTCTATCTGTCGCAGGACACTCTCGGCGACGCCGTCAACGCCGCGAATGCTGCTGCGGCGAGCGCTGCCGCGGCACTCACTTCCAAGAATGCCGCCGCCACCAGCGCCACCAATGCGGCTGGCTCGGCCACGGCCGCTTCCGGCTCGGCCACCGCCGCGTCCACTTCCGCCACCAGTGCGGCGACCAGCGCCACCACTGCCGGCAATTCGGCGACGGCAGCGGCCGGCTCCGCGTCCGCTGCTTCCGGTTCGGCGACCGGCGCCGGCACCTCGGCAAGTGCCGCCGCCGGCTCGGCAACGGCCGCGTCGGGCTCAGCAAGTGCCGCTGCCAGCTCGGCGACCAATGCGACGACCTCGGCCACCAACGCGGCGGCGAGCGCCGCCGCCGCGGCCAACGCCGTGGCGGCACTTGGCTACACCTTTTCCCCCAGCACCGCCGATGCCGACCCCGGCAACGGCACGCTGCGGCTGAACAATACCAGCGCCGCCTCGGCCACAGCCGCCTATATCGACAACCTCGATTCCAGCGGCGCCACGGTGACCGGCATCCTGGATACGTTCGACGACAGCACCAACCCGATCAAGGGCCAGCTCACGCTGCGCTCAAAGGCGTCAGCGGCAATCGCTTATGTCTACAGCGTCACCGGCTCGGTGGTGGACGGCGGCGGCTATCGCAAACTGACGCTCGCCTATGTCAGTGGCGCCGGCACCTTGCCCACGACCGCCGACGGCATCTGGCTGATCTTCACCCACGCCGGCGACAAAGGCGCGGATGGCCTTGGCAGCGGTGATTTTTCCGGGCCGGCGAGTTCGGTGACCGACAACATCGTGACCTTCGCCGGCACGACGGGGAAGGCCGGCAAGGACAGCGGGGTGGCGGTGGCGAGTTTGGCGCCGAAAGCAAGCCCCGCTTTCACCGGCACGCCGACGGCGCCGACACAGGCCGCCGGCGACAACAGCGCCAAGCTCGCCACCACCGCCTATGTGGACACGAGCTTCGCGCCGAAGGCCAGCCCGACATTCACGGGGACGGTGACGGTCCCGGATGGCAGTTTCTCGCCCGCCAAATTGGACAATGGCGGAGCCGTCAGTGTTTTCGGCCGGTCTGCCAATTCGAGCGGCGTGCGCGCAGACATTGCGGCTGCTGCCGACGATACGGTCCTGCGGCGTGTGTCTAGCGCTGTGGGGTTCGGGCAGATCACGACCGGCATGGTTCCGGCTGGCGTGCTGACTTATGCGATGCTTGCTTCCGCGGCAATAGCCTCGAATAGCGAATTTCAGCTCGGCACTGCGGGCAAGCTCCTGTCCGCGGCGGCTCTGAAGACGACCGTGGCCTACCAGGCGCTCACCTCGAGTGCGACGGTCACGTGGGACATGTCGCTGGGCAATAATGCTTCTGTGGCGCTATCCACGAACGCCACCCTTGGCAATCCAACTAATGCGAATCCGCTCTTTGGCTTCGTGTTGAAGGCCACGGCCGTTACTTCCGCCCGCACCCTGGGCCTTAGCGCCAACTTCGCGGTTGCTACCGGCGTCGAAGGGTTCCCTATCACAATCGGCACATCGGAAACCGTCTTCCTTGTCGGCTTCGTCGACACCACCAGCCGGATCGTCGTCACCGGCGTCATCCGCACCTAAAGGAGTTGGAAATGTCCATTCTTGTTCGCAAGATCGATGACGTTTGGCAGGAGTGGCACGGCTCCTCGATCGTTATACAGATGATAGGCACCTACACCGCTGTTTACGGCGACGGTCGGCAGGTGGAAACGCCGTGCGACCCTTACCCCATCGAAATCCAGATGAACGGCGACAGCCTGCGCGGCTTCTATGATCAAGGCATCTGGGCCCTCGAAGAAGTGGAGGCCGTTGGCGGCAAAATCGCTGTCCCGTTCAATGCGCCAGACGGCAAGCAGACGGTGGGTTCACCCTCCTATGTTGAAACTGGTGCTGTCATCCAGCAGGTCTACGAAGTCGAGGACATCCCTCGGCCGCCAGCTCCTCCGACTGCCAAGGACAGGGTTACGGCTATGCTTGCCACCTACCAAATATCCGTCAGTGAGTTGAAGATCGTCTTGGAGCTTGATTTGTAGATGCTACCCGGTATTGCTCCACCTAAGGCTGGCCTATTGCTGCCCAGTAAGTCGTTCATCGCAACGGCATACAACGATATTTCATTGTCGAGTTATAACTTTACTGTCGACACGGGAGCGGCGACTGAGCGCAGCGTTGTTTGTGAGGTGCTGGGATCAGGCAACTCGGGCTCCATTACCTCGATCTCCGGAACTATTGCCGGCGTCGCTTTTTCCATCCTCGTGGATACGATAGTGGCGTCGACCTACGCAGCCATCGTCGCAGCCAAGCTGCCATCAAGTATAGCGGCGGGCAACCAAACCGTTAGCATCGTCTGCGGCGCATCTTGGGGTGCACAGATGATGTCGATCGCGTCTTACCGGTGCCTTAACCTCAGAAGCTTAGTCCCGACCGCAACCCTGGTTAGTAGCGCCAATCCGGGCACAGGTACCATCAACGTCGACGACCACGGTCTTTTGTTCGCCTGCGCGCGCTGCGGCAATTCAGCTCCAACCTATACTTGGGCGGGCATCACAGAAGAATATGACTTTACAGTCGGAACGTCGGGCCGATCAGCGTCGGGTGGGAGCTATCAAGCTAATGCGGCGGAAGTGGGCAGAATGGTCACGGCAACGCGAAGTGTGACTGGCATCAACTACGGTTTGGTTGCCGCTGTCCTACGTTAGAGTTACCAGATTCGCCACGCGATGATGCAAAGCATGGCAAAGCAAAGCCAGAGAACGAGACGGATCTCGAACATCGCTTGCGCCCACTGATAGGGCGGGGGCGAAGGAATTTCTTCCTCAGCCTCGAACCTTTCTTGCGCGGCTATCCAAGTCTTCTCTCCCTTGGTCGGGCGCTTTTCCATGAATGGTGTCTCTCTACATCTTCCGCGCCAACTCTTATCGGTAAACCCCAGCCCAACTGGCGTTCCCGATATCCGTCAGCACCTCAAAGGAATACCCGGAACCATACCAGCCTGCCGCTTGGACGGAAAGGAAAGGGCGAAGCATTTTGTAGAAAAAGGGGCGTCGACCGACAGATCGTTTCGCCCGAAAGCGGTTACGAGCAGGATCATCGCGCCCATTCGGTTGCACAGGTCGAGGAACGCGAGGCAAGCGTAGGAGCCACTGTTTCCTAGAACCCGTTGGCAGGCTGTGCTTACCGCAAGCTCTCCACCGCACACCCCTCAGCCACCCGAACCCCACCCGTCCCTTCGCACTCCGCGCAGCGCACACTCACCCCCGGACATCTGTGCTGATGCGTTCCCGCCGGGCAGCAGTGGCCGTTGGAACTGCGCCATCTTGGGCATTCGAAAATCGTGCCGGTGCCGCCGCAGTCCTGGCACTCGCCCATTTCGGGTAACATCAAACCCATCTTGCCCAACCCCTCGGCGTGAACGCCTCAACCCCACGAACCGGCGGAGCCCAACCGCCGTCTCCTGACATTGCCACACGGCAATTAAGGTTTTTCTAAAGAACTGAATCGGCGCGAACGCAAGTCGCCGGCCGAGCTTTTCCCACCAACCAGCAAGCCAAGGAGCCTCTCATGGACCGCAACTTCGCGCGGGCGCTTGCGCTCGTGCTCAAATCCGAAGGCGGCTGGTCGGACAGAAAAGCTGATCCCGGCGGCGCCACCATGAAGGGCGTCACACTCGCGAACTTCCGCCGCTACGTGAAGGCCGACGCCAGCAAGGGCGATCTGAGGAAGATCACGGACGGCCAGGTGGCCACCGTCTATCGGCGATTCTACTGGGACGCCGTATCCGGCGCCGAGCTCCCCGACGGCGTCGACTATGCCGTCTTCGACTTTGCCGTGAACAGCGGGCCGGGCAGGGCGGCGAAATACCTCCAGGCAATGCTCGGCGTCGCCCAAGACGGCCGCATCGGGCCGGCGACGCTCGCCGCGGCCCGGGCGAAACCCGCCGGCGTCGTCATCGACATGCTTTGCGATGCGCGGCTTGCCTTCCTCCAGCGGCTGCCGATCTGGCCGACCTTCGGCAAGGGCTGGAGCGCGCGCGTCGCCTCGGTGCGCTCCGAGGCGCTGCTCATCTCGGCGCAGCCGGAGGCGCCGCTTCAATCCTCGTCGCGGGTTTCGGTCGCTGACGCCGCGCAGCCGGCCATCAACGCCTCTGGCGGCGACGACGCCCCGCCGGCCGCTTCGCAGCCATCGCCTCGCAGGGCCGCCGGCGTTCTCGCTTTCGTCGCGCTGGCGCTCGGCTCAGCCGCCGCCTGGGCCGCGCATCTTCCCTGCAATCTCTTCGGAGTGTTCTGCCAATGATCGGGGTCATCATCCGCATAGCGCTGCGCTACGGAGCCGGCGTGCTCGTCGCGCGCGGCCTGCTGGGCGCCGGGGACGCCGAGGCGCTCTCGGCCGATCCCGACATCCAGATGGCGCTCGAAACCGCCCTCGGGCTGGCGCTCAGCTTCGCCGCCGAGGCCTGGTACGCGCTCGCCCGCAAATTTCACTGGTCGAAAATGAGGTAGCAAAATGGTCGAGGTCTTCACCGAACTCATTCGCCAGGCTTTGCCTTGGGTCACCGGCGCGCTGCTCCTGATCGCGGCGCTCGTCGTGTGGTGGCTGGCATGACGACGCTCTTGTCCTTCCTCTTCGGCAATCCGGCGATTCTGGGCGTTCTGGCGTCCTTCATTGCCGCACTTGGTTGGGGCTTTCACCAAAGGCTTGCCGGGGCGCGGGCCGAGCGCGACCGGCAGGCGGCCGGCGAGGCGGCAGCCCGCGATATCACTGCCCAGGTCGATAACGAAATCGGCGCGCAGCCCGCCGGTGCGGTCAAGAAGGAGCTGAAGTCATGGGCAAGGGACTGATCGCCGCCGCCGTCGTCGCAGCGCTCTGCGGCTGCACCACGGCCAAGGGCGGTTTCTGCGCGGTTGCCTCACCGTTGCGTCTTTCCGGCAAGGCCGTCGAGACGCTGTCGAACGAGGAGGCGCGGACGCTTCTCGCCCACAACCGCAAGGGCGAAAAACTCTGTGGCTGGAGGCCCTGATGCACGACATCTTCGATCTGCTCGGCGTCAAGGGCCAAGTGGTGGCCGCCGGGCTCGCCGGCGGGGTGCTCAGGGCACTGTCGCGCCATCGCTACAAGTTGCGCGAGATGATCGCCTCGCCGATCTGCGGCGCCTTGGCCGCCGCCTATCTGACGCTCCCCACGGTCGCTTGGGTCGAGGCCAGCGGCCTGCCGATGCCCGACGCCGCCGACGACACCACCACTCTAGCCGCCGCCTTCCTGATCGGTGTCTCGGCCATGTGGATTTCGGACATCGTGTTCGAGGTGCTGGTGCGGCGCTTCAGGCCCGCACCAGAAGAATGAGCGGCGCGGAATGGGAGCCGTGCCGATCGGTACCGAGCATTGGCGACATCGGCCGGCAAGAATTCTGCCAATCGCGATGAACCAATTCGCGTGGCCATGCGACGCATCGGTGCAAATGAACACCCGTGTATCCATGGAGATTTTCGATGCCTGCAATCCTTCGCAATGCACTTCTCGCCGCCCTGGCCGTATCCACCCTGGGTGGATCCGCGATGGCCGGCCAGCAGATCTACGAATGCGACAACACGCCGACCAACAAGCTCTGGGCCGGCCGCTGTTGCGGCGTCGGCGACGCGAATTGCCTCGGTGGTGAAAGCCATGGCCATGACCGGGGCAATCCCGGCCGGGGCAACAATGGCGGAGGCGACAACGGCAGGGGCGATAAAGGGCCCAAGTGAAGCTGGCGCTCAGCCCGAGGCTCGCCGGTTTGCTCGACCGGCGAGCAATCGGCGCAGACTGGGGCACCGTGGTTCGGTCAGTTTCCCTGCCAGTCGCCCTTTTCCAGGCGCCTTTCCCGTCGCCTTTTTCAGGCGCCTTTTCCAGGTGCTTGAGCCGCTGGAAGAAGCGGGCCACAATCCCCACTTATGGAGAAATCCAAGGAGGTTTGACATGGCTTCTTCCGAACGCGCGGTCCTTGCCGGCGGCTGCTTCTGGGGCATGCAGGATCTGATCCGCCGCTTGCCCGGCGTGATCTCCACCCGTGTCGGCTACAGCGGCGGCGACGTGCCGAACGCAACCTACCGCAATCACGGCACCCATGCCGAGGCGATCGAGATCGTCTTCGATCCGACCAAGACCAGTTTCCGCACGCTGCTCGAGTTCTTCTTCCAGATCCACGATCCGACGACTAGGAACCGTCAGGGCAACGATGTCGGCACGAGCTACCGCTCGGCGATCTTCTATACCAACGACGAGCAGAAGCGGGTGGCCGAAGACACCATCGCCGATGTCGACGCCTCGGGTCTCTGGCCAGGCAAGGTCGTCACCGAGCTCGCTGCGGCCGGTGCCTTCTGGGAGGCCGAGCCCGAACATCAGGATTATCTGGAGCGCTACCCCAACGGCTATACCTGCCATTTCGTTCGGCCGGGCTGGAAGCTGCCCGTCCGCGAAAAGGCCGCCGCATCATAAAATTAGGGCTGCGCAGCAGCCGTATTCACTATCACGCCCGCCGTGCCGCAAGGCCTGGCGGGCTTTTTTGCGTTCCGGGCGCAAGCCCGCACCTCGCCGGCATGCTCCGGCTGGAATTGTGGCCTTAGCCCTTGGCCCGGCGGTTCTCGTTTTCGTGGCTGCCGATCCAGTGGGCTCGGATGCGGTCGCTGGCTTCAAGGTAAGCCATGTCGATGAGATAGGTCAGAAGCCTTTCGCCATCGGCCTCAGCCTTCTGGCGAAGCTCGCGCAAGATGCCCTGCGCAAACTGCAGGTTTTCCATTTTGCTCGGCTGGTCCATCGGTGCCCCCAATGTCTGCGTGGAAGTTTGGCTCACTATACTTGTACGAAGGTTGTCGGCTGGCTCGCGGCCAGGCTGCGCCCGGTTGCACCTACGCTCGATCAATGAAGCTGTTGCACATCGCGCGAAAATGTCGATATTTTACGCCCCCAATCGGATGGCGAATATGCATGAAGACGAGGGCAGCACTCCCGACAAGCTGCAAGCCATGCTTGACGTGATTGCCAGGAGCGAGCCCGCGAGCGGGAGCGGACAGGCCGATCTCGGCAGGCTGCAGGCCGATGCCGCCAAGGCCGCCAACGTGCTGATCGAATTCTACGGCGACGCCGCCCTCGAGCGAGCCAAGCTTATCGAGCGCCGCTCGCCCCACTCGCATTTCGCGCGCTTGGTGACGGCCGAGATAAGCAGGCGCGGCAGGCTTCCGCCCAGAAGCTAGCCCGGAACCCGGCCGAGAAACTGATAAAGATCGCCTCAGGACGATTTGCGCCTCCTCGATCTCTCGCCAAGCCTTTGCAGGATCTCTTCCTGGATGTTGTCCAGCAGGTAAGAAAGCATGTCGTCCCCGATCGACTGCGCGATTTCCCTGGCCTGCTCGACATGTTCATGGATTTCGCGCAGCGAGTGATCCTCGCCCGCGGCATCCTGCGTCAGGTCGATGAACCAGCCGGGATAGAGCGCTGCCTCGCCCATGTCATCGACATAGCACTGGCCGACGGCAAGGATCTTGCGCAGCCCCATCTTTTCCGAGCGGACCTTGTAGACCTCGCGAAAACCTGACCTGCGCTCGATCGCCTTGCGGATCGCCAGCCGAACCCGCGGCCGATCGTCCCGCTCTATGCTTTGCATGCACCGCTCCAGCGGCGCGCCGTGCGAGAACTCCTCGAGCGTCAGGTCGAAATAAGCGGACAGATTCGCGTCCCCATAGATGCGGTCGCGCTTGATGTCCCAGGTCCAAAACCCGTCGATCGGTGGATACCGCATATGCAGGTTGCGGCTGCGTTGAGGCGCCAGTGTCATGAAAACCGCCCCGTTCGGTTTCAGGATTCGCCAGTACTATGTCTTAAAATCAAAAAGAAACAAAGGTGAGTTTTTGTACAAGGCAGGAAAATAATTGGGCCTGCCGCTTGCTTGCATAGCTACGCCGCGTAGTTGGCATCATCCAGGAAATACGGATGGTGAAAAATTTTCTCTGGCCGAAACAATTTTCATTTCCGTGTCGCAAATGAAGCCGGTGCTTCACGCGCGAACGAAGCTTTCGAATCTAAGACAACATCAAAAGCTGTGTTCGCCCGGACGCAACGCCTGGCTGGACATACTATCCATCTTGTAAGGCCGGCGCGGCAATGCTGGTGTTGCCTGAGCCGCGCCGGCCGAAGCGGCCTCCAAACGGTTTCGCCGCGCCGGGGATGCTAGCGGCCGCTGCCGCGCCGGCAAACCGACCGTTGGTTGAAAATGCCCGACTTCCAGAAGAAGACAAGGCCCTCGCGCTCAGCGTCCGGTCGTTGAGGGGCATAGGCGCCGGCTCGCTGGACCGATGCGTCTTTGCTCTGCGACTTAAGCCTTACTGGCATTCGGCATTTAGGCCGATTCGCGATAGGGCTCCCGCACGGCCTCCGGCTCGGCATCATCGGCCGCCGACTCAGCGACGGTCCGGTCATGCTCGAATTGGCTTGCCTCGGGCAGAGGATGCAACCACTGCTCGCGCCGACCGATCCACAATTCGTAGCTGGGCTCAAGCCCTTCGGTCGGCACGACATCCAGGCTGCCGATCATCACCTCGGCCTCGTCCTCGCGAACCGACGGCAAGCGGCTGCCGCAGGTTGGACAGAAGCTTCGTCCGCCATAGGTGCTGGTGATACCCGCGCTTTCGAATGCCTGGCGCGGCCATATGGCAAAAGCCTGATACGCCGATCCGCTGGTCTTGCGGCAGTCCTTGCAATGGCAAAGTCCCACCCTCAGCGGCTCCCCGGTAACCCGGAACTGGACACCGCCGCACAGGCAGCTGCCGCTACGCATGACGTCGTTGAGCATGGCCGTTCCTCCTGCAGCCGGGACATTGGTGTCACCATCCGCTACAATTCGCATGCCGCCTCAACTGTTCCACAGCGCGGTCGGTGCGTCGCTCAACCGGGGAAGTCGAAGACCGGTTCCTCGCAGCGGTAGACGCGGCATGGACCGTCACGGGTCGGAACCGCGACCGACATCGGGACTTCCGGCCAGTCGCACTCATTGCCGAATTGGCGCACGAAACGATCATAAGTGTTGGGCCCGGTGGTCAGCACGGCGGCATGCCGGCGCTGGATCAGCGCCTGCGTCTCGCCACAGGTCATGGCGCGTGTGTCGGGCCGCGCATCGGCGGCGCCCACGGTCCATAACATCGTGCCGGCAACAAGGGCGTTCGTCAGGCTTTTCATCGAGGCGCCAGCTTTCAGTGATCGCTTTTGCGGTACGAATATGGCTCGCCGCCGGAACACCGCAAGGCTTTCGAACAGCAAGACGCCGCCGATGACGATGTCTGCGCAACCGGCCTTGTCGCGGTCGGACGGACGGCGAAGCGACGGTCAGCGCCACGTCGGTAAGAACCCGGTCAGGCATTCTGGCCTCCCGATCCGCCGCATTCCAGGCAGACCACACTGTGTCCCGGACAGCTCAGCCGGTGCGTTCCTTCCGGGCAGCAATGGCCGTTGGAGGCGACCCAGCGGGCGCAAATGAAAACTTTCCTGGCGCCATGGCAGCGCCGGCATTCCGCCGAGGGCATCAGATTCTCGTTTGGCGAGACGCGATGCTCCGCTTCAACGACCGCGTTCATCCATTTAGTCCCCAACGACTGGATTGTCGGTCCTGTTTTTCTCAAGACATTACATTAGCTATCCGAGATATAAAAGCCCCGGACGGATGACGAAAGTTTCATCCCTCGACCCTTTCCCTTTGCGCTGCCGTTGCTAAAGCTCGTCCGGCAAAGGGCCCCCGAGCAGATTCCGCCGGGTGAGGGCAGGCAACGGGATCTTCCTGCAATGACATGGACCGGCGCGGGAGCGCTTTTCATCCTGGTAGCCACCTATGCCGGCGTTGCCGTCGGCCGTATTCCGGGCTTCAGGCTGGATCGCGCCGGCATCGCGCTGCTCGGTGGCGCCGCCATGATCGCCATCGGCGCGATCGGCATGGAGGATGCCTACCGCGCCATCAATTTCGACACGATCACGCTTTTGCTCGGCATGATGATCGTGGTCGCGCATCTGAAAGTGTCGGGCGCGTTCCGGGCGCTCGGCGGCTTCGCCATTGAGCATGCGCACGCGCCCTTCATGCTGCTCGTCATGGTGACGCTTCTGACCGGAGTGCTTTCGGCCTTTCTGGTCAATGACGCGATCTGCCTGGTGATGGCGCCGATCGTCGTCCACGTCACCCGCGTTATCCGGCGCAACCCGGTTCCCTATCTGATCGCCACCTGCACGGCCTCCAACTGCGGCAGCGTCGCCACCATCACCGGCAACCCGCAGAACATGGTCATCGGCGCGCTCTCGGGCATTTCCTATCCGGCCTTCACGGCGGCGCTCGCGCCGGTGGCGCTGTTCGGCCTTGTCGCCGTCATCGTCATTGTCCGCATCGTCTACCGCGGCGAATTCTCTCGCCCCGCCGAGCTCAGCCCCGAGGTCTATCGCGGCCGCATGCTGCCGGGACAGGTGCTGAAGGCGACCATCGTCTGCGTGGTGCTGGCGTTCGCCTTCTTCGCTGGCGTGCCCGTCGCCAAGGCGGCGCTCATTGCCGGCGCTTTCCTGCTCGTCACCCGCGCGATCAAGCCGCACCGCATCTACCACGAGATCGACGGCCCGCTGCTCTTCACGTTCGCCGGACTGTTCGTGGTCGTGGCGGGCGCCGAGCGCACGCTGCTCACCCCCGACATGATCGCCGCGGCGAAGAATATGGGCCTCGACGATGTGTGGCGGCTCTCCGGCTTCACCGCGGCGCTTTCCAACGTCATGAGCAATGTGCCGGCGGTGCTGGCGCTGAGGCCGTTCATCCCGGGCCTCGAAAACCCCCATCGCGCGTGGCTGGTCGTGGCGATGAGCTCGACGCTCGCCGGCAATTTCACGCTGCTCGGCTCGGTCGCCAACCTCATCGTCGCTGAGCAGGCGAGGGCGGCGGGCAAGGAACTGTCCTTCGCAGCTTTCTTCAAGGTTGGTTTGCCGCTGACGCTGTTGACGCTGGCCTTCGGCACGGCGTGGCTGGCGCTCACTTCCTAGCCGTTGGACGCCTTTACGTGGGGGCGATCGCGTCGGCGTGGGCGATCACGCCGGAAAACGCCAAGCAGCTGGCGGGGAGAATAGGGCAGGGTTCTCCTGAGAGGTGAGTGCGACAAGGACCCATGGAGCCTTGTTTTTGTTTTCAGGCCCGGTTAAGCCGCCGCGCAATCAACCGAAGGACGACATAAAGTGAGCGAACCGACCGTGGCCGAAGCGACCGAAAGCATCTATGCCTCGATCCGCGCGGACAACGCCGACATCGATGCGCATATCGCGACGCTCAAGGCGGCGATGGCGCGGGAAGGGCTGAAACAGGCGGTGTTCGAGCCGGCCAAGCTGGCGTACAACAACCGCGCGGGCCGCAAGCTGATGCAGGCCTATTTCCGCCAGCGCGGCGTGACCGTGACGTTTTCGAGCTAGGGGCCGCGCGCCGACCGGGCGCCGCTGTTGCGACGAGGCTCCGCAAGAGGCCTTTTTGGGCGTCGCGGCACCGCGCGGCTGCCTAAGGGCAATCGCATATGGCGCGCCCTGTGTGATGGGCTGCCCGAGTTGGCTTCGCTCATGTCGGGTACGCGCGGCCGGCCCCTGCCTGTTCGCGTCAATCGCACGCCGCCACGGTCTTCAGCGTCTGCGCGCGCGAAGGTCTGGGCAAATTCCCGATCCTTCGAACGGCGGCGTAGAACCTTGGATAGTCGCCGGAGCACAAGTCGAACAGGCGAAGAAACGCCGGAACCTGTTCGCCATAGACGGCAGTCGCGGCGAGCTTTGCGTTGTTGATCGGGCTATCGAACCAGGCGTCATAGCCCCGGTATCCGGCCCAGCGCGTATCGCGCATGCGCCGGTAGCGCATCCGCAGCCTGTCGATCGCGGCTGCTTTGGCAGCGGCCATCTGCTGCGGGCTACGCGGACTTCCATAGACTTGCCGCAACTCGTCCCGGGTTTTCGCTATCAGGCCGAGAAAATCGGCGCTGCGCTTGCGATTGGCTTCGTAGCGGCGCAATCCCGCGCGATTGCCGGTGGCGCGGAGCCATTTCCTGACGCCGGTGGTTTCGACCGAAACCGCGAAAGCCTCGTTGAACGCGGAGTCGCCGTTCACATAGATTTTCTGATGCGCCAGCTCATGGAAGACCAGGCTTGCGAGATAGGTGTCGTCCTGACGCAGCATGGTGCTGAGCAGCGGATCGCTGAACCATCCGAGCGTCGAATATGCGGTGACTCCCGAGACGTAAACGTCCAGCCCTTGTCGCTGCAGTTCGGCAGCGCTCTCAGCCGCCGATTTCCGGGAAAAGTAACCCCGGTACGGAACGCAGCCGAAGACCGGAAAGCACCATGTTACGGGCGTGAGCGAGAATTGCGGCGCGGCAAAAACCGCCAAGGTCACAGCGTCCCGGCCGATGTCGACATAGCTGCTGTAACTGCTGTTTTCGGGCAGCGCCAGTTCATCCGTGGCAAAGCGGCGTATGGCGCTCGCCGACGTCAGCTTGACGCGCAATGCCTCCGGCGTTGCGGGGTCGCGGATCAGCTTGCCGACATTCTTGCGCGCCGCCATGATCTCAACATGGCCCTCCAGCGACTGCGCGTAGTAGGAAATGCTGGTGCACCCGGCCACGCCGGCCGCCAGGATCGCCGCGGCAAGCAATCGAAAAACGCGCCTCACAGCCTGCCCACCGCCTGTTTGTCTCCCCGTGGAGCACGTGTCCCCATTTGACCCCGAGTCTCAAACAGGCCCGCCGATCTTCGTCAAGACCTGGTGGGACGTCACGGGTCGGACTTTGGCAGGATCGGCAACGCCTCAGAGCTGACATCGGTGCTGACCAGGTCCATGCCGTTCACAAGATGCAACGCATCAATCGTCGGCGGCATTCAAGCTGGAGCACGATGCAGGTATCGAGTCCTGATGCGAAGATGCGAGCCCTTGCCCTCGCCACGACGACAGATAGGGCGTATAGTTGAAGACCGCCGGCTCGGACCTGACACGCCGGCGCATTGAGAGCGGGAGACGTCGCTTCAACTAGGGCGCACTTCCAACTCGGGGGTTGTTCCACGCGCTCTCATCATTGCCCGCCGCGTCCGGCTTCTGCTTTGCGCGATCGCGGTCGCTATTCGCATTTACTCACTGAAGGAGAACTGAGCTTTTCACTGGAGGAGAAGTGATCATGCATTACCTTCCCAGACGTGAATTCATGGTTCGAGGAGGGGCAACGCTCGTGGCGCTGGCGTCCTTTCAATCGCGGATTGCCTATGCTTTTCCAACCCGGGCCGGCGAGGAAGTCATCAAATGGCTCGATCAGCTGCCGCCAAACCCGGTTCCGCAAGTCATCAAAAATCAGTTGGTGTGGGAGGATCTCGATTCCTGGGTGACGCCCAACGACAAGTTCTTCTCAATCGCGCATTTCGACCGGCCGGTCATCGACGAAAGCACGTGGAAGCTCGAAATTGGCGGGTCCGTCAAAAAGCCGACAGCCCTGACGCTTGCCGACATCAAGGCTCGACCACGCCAGGAAGTCACGTTCACGGTCGAATGTTCGGGCAATACTGGCCTGCCGTTCTTCAATGGCGGGATTGGCAATGCTCGCTGGGCGGGCACGCCGCTCGCCCCGATTCTTTTGGAGGTCGGCGTCCTCGACAGTGGTATCGAGATTGTCTTCTGGGGCACCGATAAAGGTGAAATCAAGCGAGCCGACGACGTCAAGTTTACGCAGAACTTTGCGCGCAGCATGTCGCTCGCCGACGCCTTGGACCCCAAAAATATCCTCTGCTACGAGATGAACGGCACTGCCTTGCCTGCTGATAACGGGTTCCCGCTGCGGCTGATTGCGCCGGGCTGGTACGGGATCGCGAACGTGAAATGGCTCAAGCGTATCGAAGTCAGGGAACAACGCTTCGTGAACCAGTTCATGGGACGCGATTATGTCACGCTGCGCGAGGAGGAGCACAACGGAGAGACGGTATGGATGGAAACCTCTGTCGGGAGGGCGCGCCTGAAGTCTGCGCCGGCCCGGGTCACTCATATCGGCAATGATTACCGGATCGTCGGGGCGGCCTGGGGCGCGCCGATCGAGCGGGTCGAGGTGAAGATCGATGACGGCCCATGGATGCCGGCGACCATCGATGAAACCGAAAAGGCGGACTTCGCTTGGAAGATATGGTCCGTCGACTGGCCCAAGCCCTCCGCCGGGGAGCACACAGTCACCTCGCGCGCCGTTAGTACCGGAGGGCAGGTCCAACCCGCAATGGACGATCCCATCATTGCCAAGAAGCATACCTACTGGGAAAGCAACGGTCAGGTGACGCGACGCATCGCCATTCACTGACCGGCGGGAAGTCTATAAAACCCTCTCACATCGATGTGACCCCATGCTTTGGCATGGGGTCATGACGTCGATCGGGCCGGCTGTGACGGTGGCGACCCACACCGGAGAACGCCTCTGCCGGCGGGTTGAGCCGCGTTATGGCATCATCCTGGCCTGATGGGCGCTCATCGGAGGCATGTTCAGGTTGAGATGGGCCATGATCCATACCGAGCCGATCACGACCAGCGCGACGATCAGCACGCCGAAGGCGAGCGCGAGCACGTTGTTGGTGTTGTCGGGCCCAGTGGTCAGGTGCAGGAAGAAGACCAGATGCACGCCCATCTGCGCGATCGCCAGCACCACCAGGGCCGAGATCACCGCCGGCTGGTAGATCAGGCCGGTCTGCGCCGCGAGGAAAGAGGCGATGGTCAGCAGGATCGCCAGGCCGAAGCCGAGCAGGTAGCCGGACAGCCCTCCCGCCAGCTCATGCTCGGTGATGCGCTCCTCGCCCGGCGCCGAATCGCGGCGGTCGAGTTCCTCGTCGGTCCGGCTGTCGATGTCGCTCATGGCGACGCTCCCAAGAGATAGACCAGGGTGAAGATGGCGACCCAGATAATGTCGAGCGCGTGCCAGAACAGGCCGAGGCAGTGGAGCCGGCGCAGTATTTCCGGCCGGAAGCCCTTCACCCAGAGCTGAGCCATCATGGTACCGAGCCAGAGCAGGCCGAGCCCGACATGGGTGCCGTGGCAGCCGACAAGGGCGAAGAAGGCTGACAGGAAGGCGCTGCGCGAAGGGCCTGCCTGCTCGCTCGCCATCACCGCGAATTCCTGCACCTCGAGGAACAGGAAGGCAGCGCCGAGCAGGCCGGTGACCAGAAGCCAGAACTGGGTGGCGGCCATCGACCGGCGCTGGGTCGCGAGCGTCGCCAGCCCGCCGGTGAAGCTCGATGTGAGCAGCAGCCCCGTTTGCGCCGCAACGCGCGGCAGCTCGAACAGCTCCTTACCGGATGGCCCGCCGGCGGTCGCCGTCGACAGGACCGCATAAGCGGCGAAGAAAGCCGAGAACATGATGATGTCGGACAGGAGGAAGATCCAGAAGCCGTAGGCCACGGTGACGAACTTCGAGGCCGGGCCGCCCTGGCCGTGGCCGGTCGCCGAGAGCAGGCCATGGCCGTGTCCCGCATGGCCGTGACCCCCATGACCGTGTCCCCCATGACCATGCCCGCCTGACCGTCCAACCCGGTAGGGATCGCGCGCCGCGCTGCCGGCCGTGATGTCGCTCATGCCACGCGCTCCCGTCTGCGCAGCCAGGCAAGCTGTGCGGCCCTGCCGTCGCGGTCTATGCGCTCGACTTCCTCCGCGGAGACTTCGTAGTCGCCGTGCTCTCGCCAGGCGAAGACGACGAAAGTGATATAGGCGCCGATGAAGCCTACGATCGCCAGCCACCAGATGTGCCAGATCAGGGCGAAGCCGATCAGCGTGCTGAAGAAGGCGGTGACGAAGCCGGTCGGGCTGTTGCGCGGCATTTCGATCGGCTCATAGCTTTCGTCCTCGCCGGGCCTTTGCTCCTCCATCGCCCGCTGCTTGATGGTCCAGTAGGGTTCCTCGTTCTCGACATGCGGCAGCCGCGCGTAGTTGAAGAAGGGCGGCGGGGAGGATGTCGACCATTCCAGCGAGCGGCCGTCCCAAGGGTCGCCCGTTTCGTCGCGCAATTCGTCGCGATGCCTGATCGAGACGACGAGCTGCGCGACCTGGCAGGCGGCGCCGACGATCATCACCACTATGCCGAAGGCCGCCACGACCAGCCACGGCGTCCACAGGTCCATGTCGATATGCTGGAGACGGCGCGTCATGCCGAGCAGGCCGACGATATAGAGCGGCACGAAGACCAGCACGTAGCCGGCAAGGGTGAACCAGAACGCGGCCTTGCCCCAGCCCTCATGCAGCCGGAAGCCGAAGGCTTTCGGGAACCAGTAGGTGAAGCCGGCGAAGGCGGCGAACAACACGCCCGAAATGATCACATTGTGGAAATGCGCCACCAGGAAGAGCGAATTGTGCAGCATGAAGTCGGCCGGCGGAACGGCGAGCAGCACGCCGGTCATGCCGCCGATGATGAAGGTGGTGACGAAGCCCAGCGCCCACAGCATCGGCGTGTCGAAGCGCACGCGCCCGCCATACATCGTGAAGAGCCAGTTGTAGATCTTGACCCCGGTGCCGACCGCGATGACCGAGGTGGCTATGCCGAAGGCGGCATTGACGTCGGCCCCGGCGCCCATGGTGAAGAAGTGGTGCAGCCAGACCATGAAGGAGACGATGCAGATGAACAGCGTCGCCGCGACCATCGACCGGTAGCCGAACAGCGGCTTCGATGAGAAGGTCGAGAAGATCTCGGAATAGATGCCGAAGGCGGGCAGCACCAGGATGTAGACCTCCGGATGGCCCCACGCCCAGATCAGGTTCATGAACATCATCTGGTTGCCGCCGGCTTCGTTGGTGAAGAAATGGAAGCCGAGGTAGCGGTCGAGCGTCAGCATGGCGAGCGTGGCGGTGAGGATCGGGAAGGCCGCGACGATCAGCAGGTTGGAGGCGAGCGATGTCCAGCAGAACATCGGCATGCGCAGATAGCCCATGCCCGGCGCGCGCATCTTGAGGATGGTGGTCGCCAGGTTGACGCCGGTGAGCAGCGTGCCGACGCCGGAGATCTGGATCGACCAGAGATAATAGTCGACGCCGACGCCCGGCGAGTAGGTCGTCTCCGACAGCGGCGCATAGGGCAGCCAGCCGGTGCGGGCGAACTCGCCGACGACGAGCGAGATGTTGACCAGGAGCGCGCCGGTCGCCGTCAGCCAGAAACTCACCGAATTCAGCGTCGGAAAGGCGACGTCGCGGATGCCGAGCTGCAGCGGCACGACGAAGTTCATCAGCCCGATGACGAAGGGCATCGCGGCGAAGAAGATCATGATCGTGCCGTGGGCCGAAAAGACCTGGTCGTAATGCTCGGGCGGCAGGTAGCCCGGCCCGTGGATGGCGAGCACCTGCTGCGTGCGCATCATCACCGCATCGACGAAGCCGCGCAGCAGCATCAGCGCCGCCAGAACGATATACATGACGCCGATGCGCTTGTGGTCGACCGAAGTTATCCATTCGTCCCAGAGATAGGGCCAGTATCCTTTCACCGTGACCCAGATCAGCACCGCGGCGGCCGCCAGGAAGACGATGAGGGCGGCGCCCAGCGGGATGGGCTCATCGAAGGGAATGGCAGACCAGTCGAGCTTGCCGAGCATCGTCATCCTCCCGCTTTCGGCTGCGGCTGTTGGGCAGGTGCCGGCGTCCCGGCCTTGGGCTGGGCCTTGGGGCTTACCTGCGGCTCGCCGGCGGCGGTTTCGGCGGGACCCGGACCGGGCGGCAGCGTCTGGCGCACGATCGCGTCGAACAGGCCGTCCTGCACGACGCCGAACGAGGCCGGCGGCACGTTGATGCTCTGCCGGGCAAGCTCGCCATAGGCGCGGGCGTTGAGCACGCCGCCGGCGCCATGCAGCGAAGAGGCCCAGCGCGCAAATTCGTCCGGCGGGACGGCGCGCACGCGGAAATTCATGTCGGAAAAGCCATCGCCGCTGAAATGCGCCGACAGGCCGAGATAGTCGCCCTCGCGGTCGGCCTGCAGGTTGAGCTCGGTCTGCATGCCGTTCATGACATAGATCATGCTGCCGAGCTGCGGCACGAAGAAGGTGTTCATCACGCTGGCCGAGGTCAGCTTGAAACGTACGGGAACGCCGGCCGGGATGACCAGCTGGTTGACCGTTCCGACGCCCTGGTCGGGGTAGAGGAACAGCCATTTCCAGTCGAGCGCCACCACCTGGATGTCGAGCGGCGGCTGGCTGGAGGCGATCGGCCGGCGCGGGTCGAGATGGTAGGATCCGTAATAGATCAGACCGCCGAGGAAGAGGATGGTGAGCGTCGGGATCGACCAGACGATCAGCTCGATACGCCCCGAATAGGTGAATTCCGGCTCGTAGCGCGCGTTGCGGTTGGAGGCACGGAACATCCAGGCAAACAAAAGTAGCGCCACCAGCGTCGGAATGACGATGACCAGCATGACCGCCAGCGAGTTGAGCAGGATCGTGCGGTTGCCCGCCCCGATCGGGCCCTGCGGGTCGAGCACCCCGCCCGCGCAGCCCGAGAGCGTTGCGATCAAGCCCATCCAGAGCGGCGAGCGGCCTCGCCTTGGTCTAGGGAAGGAAAGCACTGGAACGGATCATGCTTGGCGCGAGCGGATCGGCGGGACGTCTTGACTGTGGGCGGCGCGTCGTCGACGCCGCTGGGCCGCGGCGCGGCCGGAAACAGACTTCGCGGCCAGTCCGGCTGGGCCGTGATCCTTCAAAAGCTCGCGCCTGCGAGGGTCGCGTTCTGCGGCAGCTTTCATCTGAAGTCTCCCCGTGTGCAGAGGCACTTCCGCCATATACCGTACGACTGCTGAACACGGCTGCCAACCCAAGCAGTTGCCGCTTGTTCCGCAAAAGGCGGTGTTTTGCCCGATGGCTGGACGGGCCGCGGAAGACATAGGGCGCGGCTCCTGCCTGACCAGACGCCGTCTGGGCATGCTCGCGCTCGCCGATCGCCCGCCAGGATGGTGACAAGGCGCGCGGCGCGTGCATTGTACTGCGCAGGCAATTGCAGCCGACCTGCGGAGGAAGCCTTGTCCGAGATTGCAACCATCCTTTCCATCCTTGGCGTTTTCCTGCTGGGGGCGATGAGCCCGGGGCCGAGCTTCGTCGTCGTCTCGCGCATCGCGGTGGCCGGCGAGCGCACGGATGGCCTGGCGGCGGCGATCGGCATGGGCATCGGCGGCTTCATCTTCGCCATCATCGCGGTCGCGGGCCTGACCGCGCTGCTCGTCCAGGTCGCCTGGCTGGACATTTTCCTGCGCGTCGCCGGCGGCGCCTATCTGCTGTGGATCGGCATAAAGATCTGGCGCGGCGCCAATCAGCCGATCGAGATCGCGAACGATGCCTCGGCGCGCGCCGGCTCGTTCTGGCGGGCGCTGTGTCGCGCGCTTCTGGTCCAGCTTGCCAATCCGAAGACGGCGATCTTCTACGCCTCGATGTTCGCGGCCATGCTTCCGGCCTCGCCGCCGCTCTGGATGCTCTTGGTCCTGCCGCCGCTGCTTTTCCTCAACGAATTCGTCTGGTACGCGGTCGTCGCCTTCGCCTTTTCCTCAAGCCGGCCGCGCGCGGCCTATCTCGGCACCAAGCACTGGATCGACCGCGCCGCCGGCGCCGCGGTCGGCGCGCTGGGGATCAAGCTGATGTGGGAAGGCATGGCCGCCGCGCGGCGGGGTTTTGCCGGGTGAGGTGAGGTCGAGGCCCGAGCGGGCAGGCAACATCTCTCGCCGAGATCGTGAAACCTTCTGATTTTTGAGCCGTTGTCGGCTGATGTCTGAAGCAAAGCTCAAGCCAAGATCGGCCGACGGCGCGCAGCCGCGCGGTGCCGGGAAGTCGCGCCTCGCAAAGACGGGCGCAGCGAAAGCACCCCCGGGCAAGACGCGGCCGGAAAAGTCGCCGCCGGAAAGCTTGCACCCGGAAAGACCCCGCGAAGAGAAGCCGCACCCGAGGCAATCGCTCGAGCAAGAGGAGCCGGCCGAAGCCACGCCGGAGGCCGTCGGCGAGCCGGCGCCGCCGCCGCCGGAATCCGTCGAGCCCGGTCCGAAGCTGACGCCCGAGGAGGCCGAGCAGGCGCGCAGGAAGTACCTCTTTAGGCGGTTCTGGATCAGCGGGCGCGGCTACTGGGGCCGGAATGGCGACAAGCTCGCATGGCCGTTTACGATTGGGCTGCTGGTGCTGATCTGCGTCAATGTCGGCTTCCAGTATGGCATCAATGTCTGGAACCGCGCCTTCTTCGACGCCATCGAGCAGCGCAATGTGCACACCGTCTATATGCTGAGCGCCGTCTTCGTGCCGCTGGTTGCCGGAAGCGCCAGCCTCGTCGTCGTTCAGGTCTACCTGCGTATGACGATCCAGCGCCGCTGGCGCTCCTGGCTCACCACATCTGTCATCGCGCGCTGGCTGGCCAGCGGCCGCTACTATCAGCTCAACCTCGTCGCCGGCGACCACTCGAACCCCGAAGCCCGTCTCACCGAAGATCTGCGCATCGCCACCGAGTCCCCCGTCGATTTCATCTCCGGCGTCCTCAACGCCTTTCTGGCGGCCTCGACCTTTATCGTCGTGCTGTGGACCATCGGCGGCGCGCTCACCTTGCCGCTCGGCCGCGAGAGCATCACCATCCCCGGCTTCCTCGTCGTCACCGCAGTCATCTATGCCGCCATCACCTCGACCTCGATGGTGGTCATCGGCCGCCATTTCGTGCAGCTTTCGGAGCGGAAGAACCAGGCGGAAGCCGAATTCCGCTATACGCTGACGCGCGTGCGCGAGAACGGCGAGAGCATCGCGCTGCTCGGCGGCGAGGCGGAGGAGCGCAGCGGAATCGACAGGAATTTCGGCCATGTGCTGAGGCAATGGGCGCTGCTGACCGGACAGCACATGCGCACCGCGATTGTCTCGCAAGGGTCGATGCTGTTCGCGCCGGTGGTGCCGGTGCTGCTCTGCGCGCCGAAATTCCTCGAAGGCTCGATGTCGCTCGGCCAGGTCATGCAGGCGGCCTCCGCCTTTGCCATCGTGCAAGGCGCGTTCGGCTGGCTGGTCGACAATTATCCGCGCCTGGCCGATTGGAACGCCTCGGCGCGCCGCGTCGCTTCGCTGATGATGTCGCTCGACGGGCTGGAGCGCGCCGAAGAGAGCGAGTCCTTTGGGCGCATCCGGCGCGGCGAGACGCAAAACGGCGCCATGCTCAGCCTGGACGATCTCTCCGTCACCCTCAACGACGGCACCGGCGTGGTCAAGGAGACGAAGGTCGAGATCAACCCGGGCGAGCGGGTGCTGGTCGCCGGCGAATCCGGCACCGGCAAGTCGACGCTGGTGCGGGCCGTCGCGGGCCTGTGGCCCTGGGGCGGCGGCAGCGTCAATTTCCATGCCGGCAAGCGGCTGTTCATGTTGCCGCAACGCCCCTACATCCCGACCGGCACGCTGCGGCGCGCGGTCGCCTATCCGGCCGCCGCCGACAACTGGACGGTGGACGAGATCGACGCCGCCCTCGACAAGGTCGGCCTCGGCTACCTGCGGGACAGGATCGAGGAAGAGGCGCCGTGGGACCAGACGCTCTCCGGCGGCGAAAAGCAGCGCCTCGCCTTCGCGCGCCTGCTGCTGCACGAGCCAGACATCGTCGTGCTGGACGAGGCGACCTCGGCGCTGGACGAGAAGAGCCAGGACAAGATGATGCAGACGGTGATCCAGGCTTTGCCGAAGGTCACCGTCATCAGCGTCGCCCACCGCGCGGAGCTGGAAGCCTTCCACAGCCGCAAGATCACGCTGGAGCGCCGCGAGGGCGGCGCGAAGCTGGTCAGCGATGTGGAGCTGGCGCCGCGCAGGGGCAAGCGCAACGTGTTCGCGCGGGCGCTGTGGGGGAGCGGGGCGAGAGGCGGCCAGGCCCGCTGAGGGCGGCATCAAGGCGGCAAGCGCGTCCGTTGTAGCGATCGACCGCAGGGGTCGCACTTCCGCCAGGCGGCAACCTTGACGTCACCAGAGGCCCCGGTCTGTAATCGCCGCAGGCCAGGGAGAGGCGACCCCATGGAAAAGATCATCCTCGACTGCGATCCGGGGCACGACGATGCCATCGCCATCCTGCTTGCGGCCGGCAACCCGAACATCGACCTTCTCGGCATCACCACGGTTTCGGGCAACCACAATGTCGAGAACACCACGCGCAACGCGCTCTCCGTCTGCACGGCCTACGGCATAAAGGTGCCGGTGGCGAAAGGCTCTCCCGGACCGCTGATCATCGACCAGGTGCTGGCCGTCGAGATCCACGGCGAGACCGGGCTGGACGGCCCGGAGTTGCCGCCCGCCTCGTTCGAGCTCGACCAGCGCCATGCCGTCGACTTCATCATCGAGACGGTCATGGCGCATGAGCCGAAGACGGTCACGCTGGTGCCGGTCGGGCCCTACACCAACATCGCTCTAGCCGTGCGCAAGGAGCCGCGCATCGTCGAGCGGGTGAAGCGGGTCGTCGCGATGGGCGGAAGTTTCACGCGCGGCAACATCACGCCGGCGGCCGAGTTCAACGTCTATGCCGACCCGGAGGCCGCAGACGTGGTGTTCCGCGCCGCTTGGGACGTCACCATGGTGGGGCTTGACCTCACGCACCAGGCCTTGGCCACCCCAGACCTGCAGGACAGGGTGCGCGCCGTCGGCGGCCCGATCGCCAAATTCATCCTCGACATCTGGGAATTCATCGCGACCACGCATGGCGGCCTGCTGCAGATAGCCTATCCCGCCGTCCATGACGCCTGCTGCGTGGCGGCGATGATCGATGCAGGCGTCTTCACCACCGAGAAGGCCGATATCCGCGTCGAGCTTGCCGGACGCTGGACCAAGGGCATGACGGTCTGCAATTTCGAGAGGCTGGGCGGCATGCGCCATTTCGGCGGCACGGCGAGCGAGCAGGTCGATTTCCGCAACACCGTGGCGATGAAGCTCGACCATGCGAAATTCTGCGACCTGATCGTCGATGCGCTCGAGCGCCTCACCAGTCAAAAGGCGTGAGGCGCTCCAGGGGCAAGGCCTAGCCGGCCCTCACAGCAGGAACGATTGCCTGTCGCGCAATGTGGCGCTGATGGCGGCGATGCCGGTCTCGATCTCGCGCTTGTTGGCCAGGATCGCATCGCCGGCCGCACCCTCGACCATCGATCGCAACAGGTCGGCCTGGCCGACCAGCACCGCGTCCTTGTCGGCCAGCGCGATGAGCGTTGCGGCTTCGAGCCGGTAGCGCGGGCGCCTTGCCGCCCTGGGCGACTCTCAAGCCTCCAGGCCGGCGCACGCCAGGAGGTGGGGGAGAATTGGCCCGGCGAAGCGAGACGGGGCCACTCCGACGAGAGCCCGGCGTCGGCATCAGCAATCGGCGCTGGCACGGTGGTGTCCTTGTTCTGTTGCATTTTAGTTGAAACTAATTTGAAAGTTGCCCGTTAGCAGCGCGTAGGCGAGCTCAAACTTGCCCTGCTGTCGACAGCTAAGTTGAAAGGAGAAGTCCTAAGCCTTTTTCAGTGCTTGGCGTTGCCGAGACCGCTTTTCTATCATTCGTCTTTCGAGCGGCCTCCAGCCGCGCCGGTCACCGCCGAGGCCGATGCCTGGCAGGGCGAGAAGTCGCCATCGCTCGGCACGCATTCGCGCGACGAAGGCTTCGCAGACCGCTGTCGAGCGGACGCTCGATGAGGAGCCACACAAGGTTGGCCTTGGAACAAAGGTCTGGCCATGAAAAAATACCTAGCAGCCGCGCTGGCGATCGCCATCCCGATCGGGCCTGCCTCGGCGCTTGACGTCGGCGTCGGCGGCAAGGTCGGCGGCATCGGCGTGGGCGCCGGATTGGGCGCCGGTTCGCAAGGCGTGTCGGCGGGCGTGGGCGCCAGTGCCGACGGTGTCGGCGGCGCAAACGTCGGCGCATCGACTGGCGGCGGATCGCTCGGCGTCAATGCCGGCGGCAATCTGGGCAGCACCAGCACAGGCGTGTCGACAAGCGTGGGCGGCGCCGCCGCGGGCGACGATCCTTCCGCCGTCAGCGGATCGGCTGCCTCTGCGCAGAACCCGGCCGCGGTGCCGACAGCCCCTGCTTTGGCCAAGAGCGCGACGCAGACCATTGTGCTGCCTCCAGTGCTGAGGCCCTCCAGATCCGCCGGCGGCGACCTCCGGCGGGTCACCAAAGGCTATCGCATCGCGCCGCTGTCACCTCCGAAGGCGATACGGGGCACGCCGGCCGCCGTGGTGCGCGCCTGTCGCGCCGCGATCACGGCGGCCGCCAAGCCCCTCGGCGCCGTGCGTGTTTACACGGTCAGCGCCGGCCCCTTGCGTCAACGCCGAAGCGGGCTCAACGCGCCGATCGAGGTGCGCATAGACTATGACAGGCGAGGCGGCATCGAAGTGAGGCAGGCGAAAGTCGGCTGCCGCCTAAATGCGAAGGGCGCGGTCACCGCGGTGATTTAGGCCAAAGGCACAACGGCCGTTGCCATCCTTCCTGCCGGTTGCAACCTCGGCGGTTTGGCAATTCCTCGCCCCCACAAGGTGGAAGGGAGAGGTGGCTCGGCGCAGCCGAGACGGAGCGGGGGAGCGCCATATCCGACAACCCTGCCGACCGCAGTCCGGATCTCAGCCGGCTGCAGACAAGGCGCCCGCGCTTCGGCTAGAGTTCCGCCGGGCGCAAAAAATCATCGAAGGGGAGCATTGCGATGAACGAAGTCAGGCCGATCGCCGAGATCGCCAGCTATCACGCCCATATCTACTACGGCGGGCAGGCCGAGCGGCAGCATGCCGAATGGCTGCGCCAGCGCATCGCAGAGCGTTTCCGCGTGCGCCTGGGCAATTGGCGCGACGAGCCGGTCGGCCCGCACCAGCAAGCCATGTACCAGGTCTCCTTCGCCACCGAGATCTTTGCCACGCTGGTTCCTTGGCTGATGCTGAACCACGGCGGCCTAAGCATCCTCATCCATCCCAACACCACCAACCCCAAGCGCGACCACCTTATCGACCCGATGTGGATCGGCCGGGCGCTGCCGGTGAAGGGCGACGTGCTTGGCGAAGAAGACGAGGCGGAAGAGGCGCTGGAGGTGAATACCGAGCCGACGCTGGGGGTGTGAGGGGAGGTCGAGCCCTCAATCAGGGTAATCGGCCAACAATGACGGAAATAATCTAGACAGCCCTTTCGTGGCAAAGTGGCGTCAGAAGTTGGCGACGAACCCAATCCCATTCAGCCAACGAACCAGCGGCGGCGCTGCTACGACGATTACGACGGGAGCAAAACATACCCCTGCAAGAAACCCCCATCGGCCAACGCGACGCGGGTCGTCTGCTTCATAGGTGGACCTGATGCCAAACCTGCTTGCAACAACATTCCAGTTGCGCTTGGGCCTGATATGACCACCGACCAACGCTATTGGAATCGACGTCAAAAAGAGGAGCCAACAACTGGTCGCCTGAAAAGCTGAGAAGTAGGTGACCCAGCCATGCTCATTGTGTCGGTAGATTAACCCTGTCGCGGGATCGGGAAAATGAGGGGCGGCTGATTCCCAAACTTGAATCAGGACAAAGAAGCAGACAAAAGCCGTGAACCCATATCCGGCAAGAAAGCCGCCGAGGACATTGAGTACTGCTTTGCGTTCAAATTTGGCGAACATAGTTCGTTCAACGCTTTAGAACAAAGCCCATCTTATAGTTGGGATTACTTGAAAGCTTAGTCAACGATGAGGATCCAATTTGAATGGCAGCGATGCATCTCGCGCTTTCCTCGTCTCGCCAGATCACCCCTCTGATGCGCCTCTGATGCTAAACTACCGGCGGCCTGAGCATCCTCATCATCCCACTACCACCAGACCCTAGCGCGACCACCTGATCGACCCAATCTGGATCGGCGGCCGCTGGGTGAAGGGCGAGGTGCTTGGCGAGGAGGACCAAGCGGAAGAGGCTGGAGGTGAATACCGAGCCGACGCTGGGGGCTTGGAAGGCACTCAATGGGCGGTGCCCTCCTTCGCCCCACATCACACCCTCCCGCCTTTTTTCAGAACTTCGGCGGCATCAAAAGCGCCTTGCGCGCCTGGTTCATTGGCATGAAACATTATGACCGTGACACCGATATCAGCCGTCGGAGCATACATGGGCGTGCTAATGGTTGTTCCACTGTAAGTACCGTAAGCCGTGCTGCCCATTACCGTTGCATTTGCGCTACCGAACGTATTGCTGGACATACCGACAAACCTGGAGCCGGAGGCAGTTGAAGCTTGCTCAAACCGAAAGTGCGTATAGCCGCGAGACAGAGTTGCCTCAGCCGCCTTCTTCATTGTGATCGCGCCGGCAGACCCAGTGAAAAGAGCTCCGCTAGCGTGAGTATCCAACCGTACTACGTTTGGAGCCAGCGGCATCTCTGATGTAGTTGCGCAGCCAGCTAGAGCCAGCGCGGCAATTAAAGCAACAGCCCGATACATTGTGTCCCGCCTCCCAAGGTTCGGCGAGTAGAGCACATATTTGCTGGCTATGCGAGCGCGCAGTAGGCGGCCATCCACAGCTGTGGAATGGAAATGTTCTCTTTTGCTTGGGTGACTAAGAAAAAGGCCGCAGCTTGTTCTTCACACAGCACTATCTTCTTTCCGCCGCCTCTTGCCAGGAAGATGCATAACGATAGCCTTACATTAGCGCGATGTAATGGTGTAGAAACCTTCCGCTTGGCCTACTTGTGGTCAATCGGGCCAACGATAGCGTCATCCCGCCTCGCAGCGCCTGCCGCAATCCTTTCGTCACGATGGCGTGAGGGGCCTCTGGCCGTCGGAGTTGTCGATTGACTGGCCAACCGCGGTGTGGCGAATTCGCGCTGATGGTTCCCTTCGGGGATCAAAAGGGAACGCGGTGCGGAGAAATCCAAAGCCGTGGCTGCCCCCGCAACTGTAAGCGGCATGCCGTTTTCACGATGCCACTGGCTGCATGGGCCGGGAAGGCGAAAGCGGCGGCAATCCGCGAGCCAGGAGACCTGCCATCATGGACGTCAAAGCAGAACATCGGACGGGGTGATCCGGTGTGCGCGCCTGGCCGGACGGCGGGGCGAGTTCCCTGCGATGACAGGCAACGTCAAAGGCAGAACCATGCTGATCCAACTATCGAAAATGCTGAACAAAAGCGCGCCCGACCTGAAGGCCAGACTGATAACAATCTACGGCGCGCTCGCCATTCTCAACGTCGGGGCGTGGCTGTGGGCTTTCGTCGCCTTCCAGGACAAGCCGACATTGCTTGGCGTCGCTCTCGTCATTTATGGCCTCGGCTTGCGCCATGCCGTCGATGCCGACCACATAGCGGCCATCGACAATGTCACGCGCAAGCTGATGCAGAACGGCAAACGGCCGGTCTCCGTCGGTTTCTTTTTCGCACTCGGCCATTCGACGATCGTCGTCATCGTCGCTGCGGCTATCGCGGCGGCAACGTCCCTGCTCGGCCGTTTCCAAAGCCTTCAGGAGATTGGCGGCACGATCAGTACCGGCGTTTCCGCACTCTTCCTGCTCGCCATCGCGGCGATGAACATCGTCATCTTCTTCTCGATCTACAGAAGCTATCGGCGGGTGCGGGCCGGTGGGGCGTTTGTCGAGGAGGATCTGGACCTGCTGCTCAACAATCGCGGCTTCCTGGCCCGCGTCTTCCGCCCGATGTTCCGGCTGGTGTCGCGCAGCTGGCACATGTTCCCACTTGGTTTCCTCTTCGGCCTTGGTTTCGACACCGCGACCGAAGTCGCCATGTTCGGCGTGTCCGCGGCACAAGCGGCCAAGGGCGTGCCGTTCGAAGCCATTCTGGTCTTCCCGGTGCTTTTCGCGGCCGGCATGTCACTGGTCGACACGACCGATGGTGTGATGATGCTCGGCGCCTATGAGTGGGCCTTCGTCAAGCCGATCCGCAAACTGTACTACAACATGACGATCACCCTGGTGTCGGTCCTTGTCGCAGTGCTGATCGGCGGCATCGAGGCGCTCGGCCTGATCGGTGACAAGCTCGGTCTGTCGGGCGGCTTCTGGAACGGCGTCGGCACGCTCAACGACAATTTCAACAATCTGGGCTTCGCCATTATCGGCATCTTCATCGCCGCCTGGGCGATCTCCTACGTCGTCTACAAGGCCAAGGGGCTGGACGATGTGGAGATCGGATCCGCAGCAAAGAATTCATAAGCCGCCGGCCGCGGCTGGCTGCAGCAGGCCAGCCGCATCTCTCTGCCATCAGATCCCGGCGGCTGCCAGCCTGCCTCCTTAAAGCGCCTCGGCAACAGGAAGCCGATGACGGCAAAGGCGACGATCGCCAGCTCTGTCAGCGGTGCCCGGCTTGACATTTTTGTTCCCATTTTGTTCACTGTTGGCCAGACAGCAACAGGAGATCGCCGGCCCGTGCGCACGCGCTTCAAAGGCATGCTGAGGACCCGTAGCCCAAGCCTTTGGAAGTTTGATGGAATTCTGCGCTTGGATAAGCCAGGGGTTAAGGCCTGGGATAAGCCCCATAATCCATAAGCCAGAATCCAGAGTCCAAATATCCAGAGTCCAGAACAGAAAAGCTGGCGCTTTTCTGTTCTAAAAAAGTGGGGAAGGGGAAAGCAAAAATGGGAGCAGCGCAAGCCATTCGGCGTACGGCGCTACGGCGAGGGCTCGGCGGCGCCAGCGAGCTTCCGACGTGGCGGCGAGCCGCCCTGTTCGGTCTCCCAGGATGAAACCGGCGTCACGTCAGCCCGCCGATCTGCTCATCGCCGTCCAGCTCCGCCCCGCGGGCGACAACCACGTTGGGGAGCGGCGCCGAGAGCGTCCAGCGAACGAGGCCGGGCAGCCGTTCCATGGAGGCGCTGCCGGAGAGGCTGGTGGGGACGACGCGTTGGAGAACGACGCTGCCGAAGCCTTTGTGCGGCTTGGCATCCGCGGCCGCGGCAGGTTCGGAAAAATGTTCCTCCCAGACCAGCTCGAAGTCGCTGCCTTCGGGGGCCGGGGCTACCCGCCAGTCCATTCGCACGGTTCCGGCGTCGCCGGCCAGGGCGCCGTATTTCGTCGCGTTGGTGCCCAGCTCATGCAGCGCCATGCCGATGTTCTGCACCGCGTTCAGCCGCAGCGTCACGTCCGGCCCGGATGGCGAGATGCGCTCTTCGTGTCCGAACGGCCGCAGATGTTCGCGCACAAGGTCGGCCATGCCCGCGCCGCGCCAGTCGTTCAGCACCAAAAGGTCGTGCGAGCGCGACAGCGCCATGATGCGTTCGCGGATCTGGTGTTCGAACGCGCGCGGGTCGGTCGCGCGCTTGCTCGTCTCGCGGATCATGGAAAGGATCACCGCGTACTGGTTTTTGACGCGGTGGTTCACCTCGCGCATCAAGAGTTGGATCTGCTGTTCGCTCGCCCGTTTCTCGGTGATGTCGGCGGCCATGCCGAACCATTCCAGGATGCTGCCGGTGTCATCGACGATCGGGATTGCCCGTGAGGTGGTCCAGCCGGCGGACCCGTCGGCGCGCCGCACCCTGTGCTCGAGCTCGAACACGCCGCGCTCCATGATGGCGCGCTCGATCGCCGCCTGGATGCTCGCCTGGTCTTCCGGGAACAGGTATTCGTCGCGCCAGCGGATCGCCGGCCCCTGGGCGCTCGACAGGAAGCCGCGGCCGTCCAGCTCATGCATTTCCTGCCAGTCCGGGCTCATCCGGTAAACCACGTCGGAGCTGGCATTGACCAGCGCGCGAAACCGCTGCTCGCTTTCGCGCACCTTTGCTGCCGCCAGCACCCGGGCCGTGGTCTCCGAAACGATGCAGAGCACGGCTTCAACCGTGCCGTCCTGCGCCCGCACCGCGGAATAGGAGATGTCGAAATAGACCGTCTTGCCGACCAGGCCGGATCGTTCGATATAGAAAGGCCGGTCCCTGGCCGAGAAGGTTTCGCCGGTTTCGAGAACTCCGCGCAGCAGCGGCTCGAGGTCGGTCCAGAGTTCGGACCAGTTTTCCTCGGCGGGACGGCCGAGCGCGCGCGGATGCTTGTCGCCGATGGTCGGCGCGTAGGCGTCATTGTAGAGCGCGACAAACTCCGGCCCGCAGAAAAGCACGATCTGGGCTTCGGCCGCGAGCATCAGGTCGACCGTCGTCCTCAGGCTGAGCGTCCATGTCTCGATCGGCCCGAGCGGGCTTTCCGACCAGGGATATTCACGAATGAATCGCGCCATCTCGCCGTTTCCGCGAGGCCACGATTCATGGAAGAGCCCGTCAGCCATAGGCGCATTAACGCGCGACGCCGTTTATGTATCCGTCTCCGTCACGCAAAATTTTAGCCATCGTGAATAGACGCCAGGCTGCCGGTCCGCCGGAGGAATATTTCGGGCGCAGTTTCGTTAGTTCCTCATACGATGCCGTTTGAGGCAAAGTGCATATGTCCCGCAATCACGCATTGAAGCCGCCAGAGCGGCCGGCTCTGGCCCAACGGAGGTACCAGAGATGAAAACGGCTGTTTCGACCTCTCTTTCGAGACGAAGCGTCGTCGCCGTGCTGGCGGCGGCCGCGTCGACCGCCATGTTGCCCGCCGGCGATGCGCTGGCGCAGACCAAGCAGACCGCGCCGGACAAGAGTCTATACGATCGGCTGGGGGGCGTGTTCGTCATCGCAGCCGTGGTCGATCACTTCAGCGACGCCGTCGTGAAAAACCCCATCGTCGGCAAGAAGTCCAAGAACCCGCAACTGCGCAAATGGCACACCAAGAACCTCGAACGGCTGCCGGGCCTCAAGTTCATGCGTACGCTGTGGGTGTGCGATGTTTCCGGCGGCCCCTTCAAGTTCGTGGCCACCGAGCCGGGCGCGACGCCGCTCGGCCTCGAGGAGGCCCACAAGGAGCTGAAGATTTCTCCCGCCGAATTCGACGAGGTCGCAGCGGAACTGGGGCGGACGCTCGACCGCTTCAAGGTTCCGAAGGCCGAAAAGACCGAGGTCCTGGAAGCCTTTGCCGCGCACAAGGATGAGGTCACTGCCGGCTCTGTCAAAAAGGGGTGAGGCTCAGCGCGAATCCGGCGAAGGCGGTCGGCCGCTCCGCCTATCCACCCGCCAGCCGCGGCAGCAGGAAAATCTCCGCCCCCGGCGGCAGTTCCTTCGACCAGGTGTCGCGATAGATCGTCCCGTCGATCGCGACCGCGATGCCGCGATCGAGCAGGGGTTCGAACGCGGGATGCTGTTCCGCAAGCTTGCGGAACAGCTCCCTGATGTCCTTGGCCTCGATGTCGAGCTTGTCCTTGCCTCCGGCGGCGGCGCTGAGCGAGCCCCAGAGCGTGACTTGGACCATTATCGCCTGATCCTCATTGGACCGTGACGTGAGCTGAAAACCGCTTCGCGCTTTTCAGCATGCTAGCCTTCCCGTTCGGCCTCGAGCGCTGCAAGAATCCGCGGCGGCGACATCGGGATGTGGCTCATGCGCACGCCCACCGCGTTCGACACCGCGTTGGCGATCGCCGCCAGCGGCGGCACGATCGAGGTCTCGCCGACGCCGCGCACCCCGTAGGGGTGGTTGGGGTTGGGGATTTCCAGGATCTGCGTGTCGATCATCGGCAGGTCGGAGCACACCGGGATGCGGTAGTCGAGGAAGCCCGGGTTCTGCAGGCGGCCGTCCTTGCCGTAGATATACTCCTCGTTGAGCGCCCAGCCGATGCCTTGCGCGGCGCCGCCCTGGTACTGGCCCTCGACATAGGTCGGGTGCACCGCCTTGCCGGCATCCTGCACCACCGTGTAGCGGATCACCCTGGTCGAGCCGGTCTCGGGATCGACCTCGACGTCGCAGATATGGGTGGCGAAGGAGACGCCCGCGCCGTCGGCGACGAGTTCGCTATGGCCGGCGATCGGCCCGCCGGTCTTGCCGGACTGTGCGGCGATCTCCTTCAGCGACAGCTTGCCGAGATTGCCGTGCTTCTCGCCCTTGGCGACCGCGTGGCCTTTTTCCCAGGCAACGTCGTCGACCGAGATGTCCCACATCTGCGCGGCGCGCTCGCGCAGCACCTTGATGGCGTTGCGGGCGGCCGAGATGGTCGCCATCGAGGAGGAGAAGGTGCCGCGGCTGCCGTCGGTCATGTCGTTGTAACCGAGGCTGGAAGTGTCGGCGACGATCGCCTTGACCTGGCTGTAGTCGATGCCGAGCTCTTCCGCCGCCACCAGCGACAGCGACGCACGGGAACCACCGACGTCGACCGTGCCGACGGCGAGCGACACCGTGCCGTCCATGCCGATGTTCAAGTCGGTGCAGGTCTGGCCGCCGAAGTTGAACCAGAAGCCGCAGGCCATGCCTCGGCCTTGGTTCTGAGCCAGCGGCGCGCGCATATGTGGGTGCTCCTTGACCGCCTCGAGCGTCGGTCCGATGCCGATCGGGCCGTAGACCGGGCCGTAGGAGGCGCGGGTGCCTTCCTGCGCAGCATTCTTGATGCGGAACTCGACTGGGTCGATGCCGATCTCCTTGGCGAGCTCGTCGACAGCGCTTTCCACCGCGAACGCCGCCATCGGCGCCGAAGGCGCGCGATAGGCCGCGGTCTTGGGCCGGTTGACCAGCACCTCGTAGCCGACGGTCTTGACGTTCTCCAGCTTGTAGCAGGCGAAGGCCGTCATGGCGCCGATCTCCGCCCACATGCCGGCATAGGGGCCGCAGGTGTAGCGCAGCGTCGCTTCGGCGGCGGTGATCGTGCCGTCCTTCCTCGCGCCGATCTTGACGTCGATCGAGGTGGCGCTGGTTGGCCCCGAGGCGCGGAACACCTCGTCGCGGGTCATCACCAGCTTCACCGGGCGGCCGGCCTTGCGCGACAGGGCCAGCGCCACCGGCTCGGCCCAGACATGGGTCTTGCCGCCGAAGCCGCCGCCGATCTCGGAAGAGGTGACGCGCAGCTTCGAGACTTCGAGGCCAAGCAGCTGGGCGCAATGCTGGCGATAGACGAAATGACCTTGCGTGCAGACCCAGAGATCGGCCGTGCCGTCGGGATTGACGCTCGCCACGCAGGCATGCGGCTCGATATAGCCCTGATGCGTCTGCTCGGTCTTGAACGAGCGCTCGACGACGAAATCGGCCTGGGCAAAACCCTGGTGGACGTCGCCATGGCCGTATTGCGTGCGCTTGGAGACGTTGGACGGCTTGACCGGCTTTTCCTCCAGTCCCTCGGTGAAGATGGCGTCGTTGATGAGCGGGGCGTGGTGCTGCATCGCCTCGTCGACATCGGTCACATGCGGCAGCACCTCATAGTCGACCTCGATCAGCTTCAGCGCCTGCCTAGCGGTGCGGGCGTCGATCGCCGCCACCGCGGCCACGGCATGGCCGTCATAGAGCGCCTTCTTGCGCGCCATGCAATTGTCGAGGGTGTCGAACATGCCGGCATCGCCATCGGTCAGGTCCGGCAGGTCTTTCGCCGTGATCACCGCCTTCACGCCGGCGAGCTTTTCGGCCTTCGACGTGTCGATCTTCTTGATGATCGCGTGGGCGTGCGGGCTGCGAAGCACGCGGCCGACCAGCTGCCCGGCCATGTTGAAGTCGGCGCCGTAGCGGGCGCGTCCCGTCACCTTGTCGACGCCGTCGGGGCGGAGCGGGCGCGTGCCGACGGATGAGAAGCTGCGTCCCGAGTAGCGCGGATCGAAATTCATCTCAGGCTCCCTTCATCACGTTTGCCGCGTCCTGGACGGCGCGCACGATCTTGTCATAGCCGGTGCAGCGGCAGAGATTGCCAGCCAGCCCGAAGCGGATTTCCTCCTCGGTCGGGGAGGGGTTCTTCTCGAGCAGATCCTTGGCCGCAATCAAAAAACCTGGCGTGCAGATGCCGCATTGCAAGGCCGCGTGCTCGAGGAATTTCTGCTGCAGCGGATGCAACTGGTCGCCATGCGCCATACCTTCGATGGTCTCGATCTGGCGGCCTTCGGCCTCGGCGCCGAGCACCAGGCAAGAGCACACCAGCCGGTTGTCGACGATGACGCTGCAGGCGCCGCAGTCGCCGGTCCCGCAGCCTTCCTTGGCGCCGGTCAGTCCCAGCCGGTCGCGCAGCACGTCGAGCAGCGTCTCGTCCGGCTGGCAGAGATATTCGACGTGATCGCCGTTGATTGTGGTTGAAACCGCTACACCGGCCATCATTTGCCTCCTGCACGCTCATAGGCGGTGGTGGCGACACGCTTCGCCAGCACACCCGCAACTTTCCGTCTGAATTCGATGGTGCCGCGCTTGTCGTCGATCGGGCGGCAGGCGCCCGCGCAAATCTTGGCGAGCCGCTCCAGCGTCGCCTCATCCAGCTTCGAGCCGACGAGCACCTCGGCCGCCTCCTCGACCAGCAGCACCGTGGGCGCCGCGGCGCCCAGCGCCACGCGGGCCGACTTGATCGCGCCCGCCTCGCCGAGCGTCAGGTTCACGCCGGCGCTGACCACGGCGATGTCCATCTCGGTGCGCGGAATGAAGCGCTGATAGGCGTCGCCCGCATTTGGCGCGCGCTTGTCGAGCAGGATCGCCTCGATGATCTCGCCCTTGGCCAGCGAGGTACGGCCCGGTCCGGTCGGCACGGCTTCCACGGGAATCGTGCGCCTGCCGTTCGGCCCGGCAACAACAGCCTTAGCGCCGGCAGCCACCAGCGCCGGCACGCTGTCGGCGGCGGGCGAGGCGTTGCAGAGATTGCCGACGATTGTGCAGCGTCCCTGCACCTGCTTCGAGCCGATCAGCTTGGCCGCCTCGACGACGCCGGGCCAGGCCTTCTTCAGCGCCGCGTTCTCGCCGAGCACCGCGCAGGGCACCGCGGCGCCGATGCTGAAGCCGTCTGCCGTTTCCTTGATTTCGCTAAGGCCCGCTATCGCCTTGATGTCGACGATCAGCTCGGGCTCGATGAAGCCGCCCTTCATCCTCACCAGAAGGTCGCTGCCTCCGGCAAGGATCGCGGCCGGGCCGGCCGCGCTGGCCAACAGGCCGGCGGCCTCTTCTATTGATTGCGGACGTATGTAGCGCATCGTCTCCCCTTGGTGGTCATGATCAGATCGACCGTTATAAAGACTCTCCTTATAATGACCATCCGCTTCCTGCATTGCACCACCTAAGTCAGGCGCATTGCCCTAATTCCTACCCCTAAATTTTCTAAGCCTAGCCGCTAGAACTACTCGTTTGCGCCCGGCCGGCCAAGCCTCCACCATGCCCTGACGAGCCGGACATCGCATCCGGCAACAGGGAGGCTTCGATGACCGCTCTTGCCCGCAGGCCCTGGGTTCCCGCCCATTGCGAGGATTTTATCCAGGCGCTGGCGACCGCCACAAGCGGGCAGGGGAACGACGCCGTGCTCGCCGCGATAGAGGGCGGCATCGCGCTCAACCGGCAAATCCACGAGGCCGACTGCATCAACCTCAATCCGGCGACCAATGTGATGAACCCGAAGGCGGAGGCCGCGCTTGCCGCCCGGCTCGGCTCGCGTCCGTCGCTCGGCTATCCCGGCGACAAATACGAGATGGGGCTGGAGGGCGTCGAACGCATCGAGGTCATCGCCGCCGAGCTTGCGGCGCAAGTCTTCGGCGCGAAATATGCCGAAATCCGCGTCCCTTCCGGCGCCATCGCCAACCTCTACGCTTTCATGGTCGCGGCGCGGCCAGGCGACGCCATCATCGCGCCGCCGCCCGCCATCGGCGGCCATGTCACGCATCATGTGGCGGGCTGCGCCGGTCTGTACGGGCTGGAGATCCATGCCGCGCCCGTCGATGCCGGCGGCTACACGGTCGATGTCGAGAGGCTCCGCGCGCTTGCCCTTGAGATCAGGCCGAAGATGATCACCATCGGCAGCAGCTTCAATCTGCTGCCGCATCCCATCCAGGAAATCAGGGCGATCGCCGACGAGGTCGGTGCGCTGGTGCTGTTCGATGCCGCGCATCTTTGCGGCATGATCGCCGGACAGGCCTGGCAGCAGCCGCTGGAGGAGGGCGCCCATCTGATGACAATGAGCACCTATAAGAGCCTCGGCGGGCCGCCTTCGGGGCTGATCGTCACCAACGACGCCGAGATCGCCGAAAAGCTCGACCGCATCGCCTTTCCCGGCATGACCGCCAATTTCGATGCCGCCAAGGCGGCCGCCCTGGCCATCACCATGCTCGACTGGAAGGCGCATGGCCGCGCCTATGCCGCCGCCATGGCCGGCACCGCCAAGGCGCTGGCAAGCGCGCTGGCTGAGCGCGGCCTGCCGGTGTTCTCGACCGCGAAGGGGCACACCGCCTCGCACCAGTTCGCCATCGAGGCGGCGGAGTTCGGCGGCGGCCAGGCGGCAGCGAAGCGGCTGAGGCGTGCGAACATCCTCACCTGCGGCATCGGCCTGCCGGTCACGGGGGTCGATGGCGACATGAACGGCCTGCGCTTCGGCACGCCGGAGATCGTGCGCTGGGGCATGACGGAGAAGGACATGCCCGAGCTTGCCGCCCTCATCGCCAGGGGACTGCGTGGCAACGATGCCGTGGAGGATGTCGCGGCGGATGTGAGTGCATTCCGGCGCCGGTTCACGAAGCTGCATTTCGTCAGCTGAGCGCCTGAACCCGCGGGCAGGGAGCCCGCTTCGTCAAAAGCAAGGGCCGCGGGCGAGAAGCCCGCCTTCTTCAACAAAGGGGAATGACCATGCGCATGATTCTGCGATTGATGACTGCTGCCCTGATGGCCGCCGCCGCCGGCGTCGCCAGGGCGGATATCGTGCTCGGCGTCGCCGGCCCGATGTCGGGGCCGAACGCCGCCTATGGCGAGCAGTACCGCGTCGGCGTCGAGACGGCGATCCAGCGCATAAACGCCAATGGCGGCGTGCTCGGTCAAAAGCTCAGCGTCTCGGTCGGTGACGATGTCTCCGACCCCAAGCAGGGCGTGTCGGTCGCCAACAAGTTCGTCGCCGACGGCGTGCACTATGTCGTCGGCCACTACAATTCCGGTGTCACCATTCCGGCCTCGGAGATTTATGCGGAAAACGGCGTGCTCTTCGTCACGCCCACGGCCACCAACCCGATGGTGACTGAGCGAGGCCTATGGGACGCGTTCCGGGCCTGCGGCCGCGACGACCAGCAGGGCATCATCGCCGCGAAATTCGTGCTCGAGCGTTTTGCCGGCAGGAAGGTCGCGATCGTCGACGACAAGTCGACGGCCGGCAAGGGCCTCGCCGACGAGATGGCCAAGGCCTACAATTCCGGCGGCGGCAAGGAGGTGCTGCGCGAGGAGATCAACCCGGGCGAGAAGGACTACAGCGCGCTTGTCGCCAAGATCAAGGAGTCGGGCGCCGACCTTGTCTATTACGGCGGCCAGCACACAGAGGCCGGCCTGATCGTGCGCCAGATGCACGACCAGGGCGTCAAGACGGTCCTGATGGGCGGCGACGGCATATCCAACAGCGAGTTCGGCGCCATCGGCGGCGATGGCGCGGCCGGCACGCTGATGACGTCCTTCCCCGATCCGGCGAGCTTTCCCGAAGCCAAAGACGCGGTCGCCGACCTGAAGGCGAAGAACGTGCCCACTGAAGCCGTCACGCTCTACGCCTATGCCGCCACCCAGATCCTCGCCGAGGCGATCGCCAAGGCCAAGGTCGACGACCCGAAGGCGGCGTCCGAGTATCTCCATTCGGGAGCGGCCATCCCGACCGTGCTTGGCACCATCTCCTATGACGACAAAGGGGATATCAAGCAGCCGGGCTTCGTCGTATTTGAGTGGCGGAAGGTCGACGGCAAGCTCGCTCCGGTGGCCCTCAAATAGACTTGAGGTCCTGGAGGCGAGCGCAGGCGGTCGCCGTTCTTTCGCTCGAAGCATTGCCGCGCCGTCATGGCAGGCGGCGCGGCATTGGGAAAGCTGCAGATGGCCGTCAATCCGCCGCGACCGCGCATGCCGCCGCTCAACGCCCTCAGGGCCTTCGAGGCGGCGGCACGCCATGAAAGCTTTGCCAAGGCGGCGGACGAACTCGGCGTGACCCCCGCCGCCGTCTCGCATCAGGTGAAGGCGCTGGAGGCTTGGCTAGGCGCTCCGCTTTTCGTGCGTCACGCGCAAGGCCTGCACCTCACCGATGCTGGGCGTTCGGCGCTACCCTCGTTTTCCACCGCCTTCGACGCATTGGGGCTCGCCGTCCAGGAATTGCGTATCTCGGCGCCCCGGCCGCAGGTCAGCGTCGCGGCATTGCCTTCGATCGCGCAGCTCTGGCTGGCGCCGCGGCTGCCGGCCCTACGCGCGGCGCATCCGGCGCTGCGCCCCTCCATTCATGCGCTGGAAGAGCCGCCGGACTTCCGGCGCGAGCCTTTCGACCTCGCTATTTTCCTCACCAGATCGGGCGCCGGCCGATCCTTCAAGCTCTGCGACGACGTCATCTTTCCTGTCTGCGCGCCGGCGTTGGCCAGACAATTGAAGACGCCGGCCGAACTTTCCTCGCAGTTCCTGCTCTGGGACACCACCTGGACGGAGGATTGGAGCCTTTGGTTCGAAGTCGCCGGCGTGAAAGGCCCGTCGATCGAGACAGGTTCCGAATTCTCGCTCTACAGCATGGCTGTGCAGGCCGCCGTCGACGGTGCCGGCGTTTTGATGGGCCATGAGGCGCTGGTGTCGCGCGCTCTTGCCGCCGGCTCGCTGGTGGCGCCGTTTCCCGAATTGCGCGTGCCGACCGGCCGCGCTCTCTCGATTCTCGCACCGGACCGTCCGCCCGCGCCCGCCGCCACCATGATCGACTGGCTGCTGGCAGAGGAGGGGGCAGCGCGCGGCTGAGGCCGCCGGACTCGCCCGTCGCGGTCCACGGGGTCAGGATGCCGGGCGGGGTCTACGCCGCTGCCATCCGCGCCCGCACCAGCGTCGCGGCGGCATGGCCGGCGGCCGTGATGTAGTCGGGATTGTGGTGGATCAGCATGCTGGAAAAGGCGCCGTCCATCAGAAGCACGATCTCGCGCGCCAGCATCTTCGGCTCGCGCACGCCATGGCTAGAAAGCTCGCCCGCCAGCCATTTCTCGAAATTGCTCTTATGGCGCGAGCCCGCCTTCACCGCCGGATGGCCGGGCATCGCGGCGAGTTCGGCGGCCGTGCGCAGGAAGCCGCAGCCCTTCCATTTGACGTGCCGAGCCACGCGCGCCAGATGGGTGAAGATCGCCGCGACCTTCTTGTCCGCGCCGCCTTGCGCCGCCTCGAACCAGCCGGCCATCTGCTTGAGGTTCGGCTGGTCGCGGCTGTCGAGATAGGCCGTGATCAGCTCGTCCTTGCTCTTGAAGTGGTAGTAGAGCGTGCGCTTGGTCAGCCCCGCCTTTTCCGCCACGGCATCGACGCTGACGCGGCCGATGCCTTCGGCATAGAAGAGTTTTGCCGCCGCGTCGACGAGGCGTTTCCTGGTTGGATTGGGCTTCTCGGTCATCCGTCAAGTATACCGACTAGTGAATATACAAACAAGCCGGAAGCTGATCCCTTGCAGCCGTTCCATAGAGCAATTCCAGGAAACTGCGCAGCGCCTTCCGTTCGGAATTGCGGAGAAAACGAACGGCTAAGGAGAACACTATGACCGAGCCCGTGCTTTGCGACATCCGCGACCGCGTCGCGGTGCTGACGCTCAACCGCCCCGAAAAGCTCAATGCCCTGAATTACGGCCTTATCGACCGCCTGCTGGCGATCCTCGACAGGATAGAGACCGACGATGCCGTGCGTGCCGTGATCCTCACCGGGGCAGGGGAGCGCGCCTTCTCGGCCGGCGGCGACATCCACGAATTCGCGTTGAGCGTGGCCGAAGGCACGGATGTCGCGCTGCGCGATTTCGTCATGCGCGGCCAGCGGCTGACGGCGCGGCTGGAAGCGTTCCGCAAGCCGGTCATCGCCGCCGTCAACGGCCTTGCCTTCGGCGGTGGCTGCGAGATCACCGAGGCGGTGCCGCTGGCGGTCGCCAGCGACCGCGCCCTGTTCGCCAAGCCGGAAATAAAACTCGCCATGCCGCCGACCTTCGGCGGCACGCAGCGCCTGCCGAGGCTTGCCGGGCGCAAACGCGCGCTCGAACTGCTGCTTACCGGCGAGCCTTTCTCGCCCGCGCGGGCGCTGGAACTCGGGCTGGTCAACAAAGTCGTGCCGCATGAGGAGCTGATGCCGGCCGCGCTCGATCTTGCGAACCGCATCATCCGCCATTCGCACGCGGCGGTGGCTGGCATTCTCACCGCGGTGGCGCGCGGCATCAACCTTGGCATCGCCGAGGGCCTGCTGGTCGAGGCCGAGCAGTTCGCCCGCATGGCCCCGACCGCCGACCTCGGCGAAGGGCTCAGCGCCTGGATCGAGCGGCGCCAGCCCATCTATGACGGCTCATGGACGCACGTCACCCGGCTCAGCGAGGCACGGCGCGCCTCGCTTCGGCGCGATCCCGCGGCGGATTAGGGCGCCGCGTTGAGGCGACCCTTCATGTTGGGGTGGAAGCGGCAGAAATAGTCGACCGCTCCCGCTTGCTTGAGCGTGATCCTGCCTTTCGATTTCGGCGGGATCATCACCTCCCAGCCGCCCTTCACTGTCGCGGTGTGGGCGATGACGTCCTTGTTCACCCACTCGATCGTGTCGCCGACCTTGGCCTCGACGCTCGCCGGCGAGTAGACCAGCCTGTCGATGGTCACCTCGATGGTGGCGGCGAGCGCCGGCGGCGCGACAAGCGCCAGCGCCAGCGAGCCGAGCAGCGATAATGCGCCCGCCCTCATTTCAGCGTGCCGGCGACATGCTCGGCATGCTGCTCATGTCCCTGGAAGATTTTCAGCCCGGTCTCGAGCAGGCTCTTCAGCTCGGCATTGCTGGCCGAAGGAATGAGCAGGGTTTCGAGCGCGCCGTTGACCTGCTTGTGATAGGCGACCTCGTTCTCGATATAGGCCTTGTCGAAGGCAGTGCCCTCGAGCTTTGCCAGCTTGGCGCGCTCTTCCTTCGCCGCCTTGGTCAGCGCCTGGCTGGTGGCGTTGTCTTCCGGCTTCACCTTCAGCTTCTTCACCAGGTCGAGAGCCTGCTTGTTCACCGCCTCGTGGTCGCGCTCCATATCCTTGGCAAAGTCGACGACCTCCTTGGTTTTCGACTTCTGGATCGCCAGCTTCGCCGCCTCGATGTCGAGCACGCCGGCCGTATAGGCGATATGGGCGATCTGCGGGTCGGTCGGCTTCTCGGCGGCTCCAGCCAGCGGCGCTGCGCTGACGAGGAGGAAGGCTGCGAGGGCTGCGGTCGGTCGGATAAACATGGCATCTCCTTCGCCCGGCACAGAGGCACCGGGCTTCATCCTGGGTTGACGGCCATTGGATGCGGGAGAGGGCGAAACGTTCCCGGGAAAAGTCGCGGGACACACATGTTGGACATTGCATGTTGGAGATTGGCCGAAAAGCTCATCCGCGATGCCTCTCCTCAACGCGGGCTTCGCGAAATCTGAACGCGCCTCAGCCCTCGAAGCCGAGCCTCTTCATCACCGCCCGCGTCAGCCGTTCGCAGCGCCGGCCGGCGAAAGGAAAAGCGTCGAGCAGCACCGGGCCGATCTCGTCGTCCAGCGCCTTGCGCACCAAGGCACGCGCCCGGTGCAGCCTTGTCTTCACCGTTTCCGGCCTGATGCCGAGCAGGTCGGCGGTTTCCTCGATGCTCAATCCCTCGATGACGCGGGCGACGAAGACCGTGCGATAGACATCGGGAAGGCTGTCGGTCGCCCGCTCGACAAGCCCGAGGATCTGCCGCTGCGCCATTGTCCGCTCCGGATCGTCGCCAGGGTTCAAGTCATTTGAATTCAACGGAAACCGGATGATCTGCGCGTCAGGGTTTTCAGGCATTGCCACGATGCGTTTTCTCTTGCGCAGCCGGCCGAGCGCCTCGTTGATGACGATGCGCGACAGCCAGGTCGAGAGCGAGGCATCGCCGCGGAAGCTGTCGAGGCTGGCGAAGGCGCGCATATAGGCTTCCTGCACGATGTCCTCGGCCTCGGCGTCGTTGCGCACCACGCCGCGCGCGATGCGGTAGAGCCGCTGGTTGTGCGTCTTGATGATCAAGCGAAAGGCGCCCGGGTCCCGTGCCAGGGCCCGGTGCACCAACGCCATCTCGCCGGCCTCCGCCGCCGAAACCGCGGCGGCCTGACTTGCTGACTTCATCATCGCGCCCCGATCTCCCAACAGGTGTTGCATCCGGGCAATTGGACGCGCCTGCCGGCAAAAGGTTCCCGGATTTTCCCGATCCAGTCGCGCGCTATGCTACAGCTTTCAGCGGCGGCCTGTCTGCAGCCTGCGCGCGGGCGGCGGCGGCAAGCAGATCGGTCTGGGTGATGAGTCCGAGAATATGCCGTCCGGCGTCGACGATCACCACCGCATGGCTGCGCCCGTCGGTCAGCAGCGGCAGCAGGCTCATCGCCGGCGTCTCGGGCGAGGCCGTGCCGGCCTTCGACATCACGCCCTTCACGGTGTCGGTCGCTTGCGTCAGTTCGCGCAGGCCGACGGCGCCGACCAGCCTCGCCTCGGCGTCGACCACCGGCAGGGTGCGGATATTGTGGTCGAGAAGCTGCTTGCGCGCCTCGTCGGCGGTGGCGTTCTCCGACATCGAGATCACGTCGCGGGACATGATGTCCCGGCAGAGCAGCGTCCGATGCGCGCGCACCATCGCCTGCAGCTCGACCTGGCGCAGCAGCCTTTCGATGTCGTCACGGTCGATGTCGAAGGTCTCGTCGAGTGCCGCCAGGGCGGCATCGACATCCTCGGGCCGGAAGCCGACGCGCTCCGCCGGCGGCCGGTCGGCTGTGCCGTGGCTGCCGGCGGCGGGCTGATGCACATGCGGATAGTTGCGCCGCGACAGCTTGTGGAACAGGAAACCCAGCGTCACCAATATGATCGAGTTCAGCGCCACCGGCACGAAGGGAAACAGGAAGCCGGCGCTGATCACGGCCGGCCCGCCAAGCACGCCGGTGAGGGCTGCCGCACCGCCCGGCGGATGCAGCGAGCGCGTGAAAGACATGGCTGCGATCGCCAGCGCCACCGCCAGCCCGGAGGCGATCACCGGGTTGTGCACGAAATGCGCCACCGTCACGCCGACCAGCGCGGAGATCGTGTTGCCGCCGATGATCGACCAGGGCTGCGCCAGCGGGCTCGACGGCACGGCAAAGAGCAGCACGGCGGACGCGCCCATCGGCGCCACCAGCATCGCCACATGCGGTCCGTTGCCCATGGCGAGCCCGCTGATCACGCCGGTCAGCGCGATGCCGATGGTCGCGCCGATGCAGGCAAGCAGGCGCTCGCGCAGCGTCGCGCCGGCAAGGATCGGAACGAAGAGGCGGAACGCCATGGCAGCCCCAGGTCGAATGGCTTGAACTGTCGAATGGTGGAATTTGCGCTGCCCGCAATGCCGCCGAAGCCACGGATTTGGAAGCCAAACCAATCCGTATATTCGCGGCTGGAGAGAATATTATTGCAGCGCGGATCGCCTGCGACATGCTGCCAGCGGCCTCGGCTTTCTCAATCGCGCCAAGGTCTTACGGCCGTCCGCGGATTCAGTTTGGCAACGGCACTAGCCCGTCGCTCAGGCCTCGGCCGCGGCGGCGAGGCCGCGCTGAAGGTCGGCCTTGAGGTCGTCGACGTCTTCCAGCCCGATCTGCAGGCGGATCAGCGGCCCGGCATAGGAGCCCTTGGCGATGGTGCGGTCCCCCAGAAAGACCGGCACGGCAAGGCTCTCATAGCCGCCCCAGGAGTAGCCGAGGCCGAAGATGGTCAGCGCGTCGAGGAAGGCGTGCTGCGCCTTCTGTCGGCCGCCATTCAGAACGATCGAAAAGACGCCGCTCGAGCCGCAGAAATCGCGCTTCCAGAGCGCGTGGTCGGGATGACTCGGCAGCGCCGGATGCAGCACCTGCGCCACGCCCGGTTGCTCCTCCAGCCAGCGCGCGATTTCGAGCGCGCTCTTCTGGTGCTGCTCCAGCCTCACCCCCATGGTGCGCAGGCCGCGCAGCGTCTGATAGATGTCGTCCGGGCCCGAACAGCAGCCCAGCGTGCAGAACCCTTCATAGAGCTGCTTCCAGCAAGCCTCATTGGCCGAGACCAGGCCGAGCAGCACGTCCGAATGGCCGGCCGGGTATTTGGTTGCCGCATGGATCGAGATGTCGACGCCGTGGTCGAGCGGCTTGAAGTAGAGCGGCGTCGCCCAGGTGTTGTCCATCATGACGATGGCATTTGCTGCATGCGCCGCCTTGGCGATCGCCGGAATGTCCTGCACCTCATAGGTGTTCGATCCCGGCGACTCGGTGAACACCACCTTGGTGTTGGGCTTGATCAGCGAAGCAATCCCGGCGCCGATGCGCGGATCGTAATATTCGACTTCGATACCGAGCCGCTTCAGCATGGTATCGGCGAAATTCCGCGTCGGGTGATAGACCGAATCGACGATCAAAACATGGTCGCCGGCCGAGACGAAGGTGAGCAGGGGAATCGTCACCGCAGCCAGTCCCGACGGCACGGCGATCGTGCCGGCCGAGCCTTCCAGCGCATCGACGGCGAGCGTGAGCGCATCCATCGTCGGTGTGCCGCGCGTGCCGTAGGTGTATTTCTGGCTTCGCGAGGCCATCGAGGCGGCGTCGGGGTAAAGCACCGTCGAGGCATGCACGACCGGCGGATTGACGAAGCCGAAATAGTCGCGCGGGTTATTGCCGGAATGGGCAAGCCGCGTGTTGATGCCGATGTTGCTGCCGTCTGTCGCCATAGTTCGTCGCTCGTCGCCCATAGTTCGTCGCTCGTCGCAGTGTGTCAGGAGCTCAGCCATAGAGCGGTGGAACTGGTCGCGCAACCGCTGCGAACCTGCCAAGCGATGGTGTTTGGATGGGCCAAATGAGAGGTCGCCGGCTCACCTTTCGTGCCCCTTGCAGGCCTCCGGCGACGATGCGCCGGAGGCAGCCCGGCGCGCCTTTCTTCGCTACGAATCACGCCAGTCCTTCCATTGGCGCCAACAAGTAGTAAGAGGCGGGAGTTCAGGTAATGGCCAAAATTTCGATGGCGCCGGACTTGCCAGTCCCGGCTGCAGCTCTTGACCAATTTGCGAGCGCTTTTGGCTGCAATTCGGTGATTTGCGGCAATCGGTTTTCAAACGTGTCGCAATTCGGTCATTTCCCTTGACCTCACAGGAATAATCGCCTTCGATGCGTTTCGTGAATGGGAGGCAGTGCATCGGCGAAACGATGCGGGTCCGGGAGCGGGCCTAAGTGGGAGCTGCATTCACAAACGAAAAAAGATCAAGCGTCGCCTGCAATTAGGGGCGCCTGTAACAGAAAAGGGTCTGTGGGTCATGAAACACATTGCATTGGGCATGCTTGGCGCCGCCGCGCTCGGGCTCATGGCGTCCGCCGCTTCGGCCGGCACGCTCGACACCGTCAAGCAGAAGGGCTTCATCCAGTGCGGCGTCTCGACCGGCCTCGCCGGCTTCTCGGCGCCGGACGACAAGGGCGACTGGAAGGGCATCGATGCGGATTTCTGCCGCGCCGTCGCGGCCGCCGTCTTCGGTGACGGCTCCAAGGTCAAGTTCACGCCGCTCAGCGCCAAGGAGCGTTTCACCGCCCTCCAGTCGGGCGAGATCGATATCCTCTCGCGCAACACCACCTGGACGAGCAACCGCGACAGCGCGCTCGGCCTCGATTTTGTCGGCGTCACCTATTATGACGGCCAGGGCTTCATGATCAACGCCAAGAAGCTGCCAGGTGTGAACTCCGCGCTGCAGCTTTCGGGCGCCGCGGTCTGCGTGCAGAGCGGCACCACCACGGAGCTCAACCTCGCCGACTACTTCAAGAAGAACAAGATGGAGTACAACCCCGTCGTGTTCGAGAAGCTGGAAGAGGTCAACGCCGCCTATGATTCCGGTCGCTGCGACGCCTACACCACCGACCAGTCCGGCCTCTACGGCATCCGCCTGACGCTCTCCTCGCCCGCCGACCACGTCGTGCTGCCCGAGATCATCTCCAAGGAACCGCTCGGCCCGGCCGTGCGCCAGGGCGACGATCAATGGGCCCACATCGCGCGGTGGACGTATTTCGCGCTGCTCAATGCCGAGGAAGCCGGCATCACGCAGGCCAATGTCGAGGAGATGAAGTCGTCGACCGATCCGAACATCCAGCGCCTCCTTGGCACTGAGCCCGATGGCAAATACGGCGCCGATCTCGGCCTCTCCAACGACTGGGTTGTCAACATCATCAAGGCGGTCGGCAACTACGGTGAAATGTTTGAGCGCAATGTCGGCTCGGGTAGCCCGCTCAAGATCGCGCGCGGCATCAACGCTCTGTGGACGAAGGGCGGCCTGCAATATGGTCCGCCGGTTCGCTGATTGAAATGTGATCCGGGAGGCAGGTCGTCTGCCTCCCGGTTTCTCTTTTCAGGGGATCGTCTATGGCTTCGCAGGAAATCCTTCGGCAGGAGCCGGGTCGCGGCTCCTTCATCAATGACCCGAAAATACGCGCCCTGTTCTTTCAGACGCTGGTCGTAATTCTTCTGTTCGTTTCGATCTGGTGGATCGTCAACAACGTCATCGAGAACCTCCAGCGCCTTCATATCGCTTCAGGCTTCCAGTTCCTCAGGAACAGGGCCGGTTTCGATATCTCCGACACGCCGATTGCCTATACGTCGGACGCAACCTATGGCCGTGCGCTCATCGTCGGCTTGCTCAACACAATCATCGTTGCCGCCGCCGGCATTGTCCTGGCCACCATAGTCGGCTTCATCATTGGCATCGGCCGGCTATCGCAAAATTGGCTGATCCGTAAGATCTGCACGGTCTATGTCGAGATCTTCCGCAATATCCCGCCGCTGCTGGTCATCTTCTTCTGGTATTCGGGCGTGCTCGCGGTGCTGCCGCCGCCGCGCGAGAGCTATCACCTGCCGTTCGGCTCCTTCCTCAACCAGCGCGGCTTCTATTTTCCGCGCGGTGTCTGGGGCGACGGCTCCTGGCTGGTTCTGGTCGCTTTCGTCGTGGCGCTCGCCATGGCGTGGTTTGTCGCGCACCGGGCGCGCCAGCGGCAGATGGCCACCGGCCAGCAATTTCCGGTGTTCTGGACCTCGGTCGCCCTGATCGTCGGCCTGCCCGTGCTCGCCTTCCTGCTCGCCGGCATGCCGCTTACCTTCGACTTCCCGAAGCAGTCGACCTTCAATCTGACAGGCGGATTTCAGATCAAGCCTGAGTTCCTGTCGCTCCTGCTGGCGCTTTCCTTCTACACGGCCGCCTTCATCGCCGAGATCGTGCGCGCCGGCATCAAGGGCGTGAGCAAAGGCCAGAGCGAAGCGGCGGCTGCACTCGGCCTGCGTGCCGGCCCGATCCTGCGCCTGGTGGTGATCCCGCAGGCGATGCGCATCGTCATCCCGCCGCTCACCAGCCAGTATCTGAACCTGACCAAGAACTCGTCGCTGGCGATCGCCATCGGCTACCCCGATCTCACCGCCACCGCCGGCACGGTGCTCAACCAGACCGGCCAGGCGGTCGAGGGCGTGTTTCTCATGATGATCGCCTATCTGGTGCTGAGCCTCGTCACCTCTGCAGTGATGAACGTGGTCAACGCCAGGATGGCGCTGGTGGAGAGGTAGAGCCATGCAGGAACACGACATGTCCTGGGTGCGCACCGAGATGACGCTGGCGCAGCCGGCGCCTCCTGGCGAGCGCGGCGCCTATGCCTGGGTGCGCAAGAACCTGACCGCCTCGGTTGGCGACACTATCCTGACCATCCTCGGCATCGCCATAGTCGCCTGGATCCTGCCGCAGGTCATCAACTGGGCCTTCATAAACGCAGTGTGGACCGGGCCGGACCGCACGGTCTGCGCCACCGTCTCGCAAGGCGGTATCCAGCCCGACGGCTGGACCGGCGCCTGCTGGGCTTTCGTCAACGCCAAGTTCGGCCAGTTCATGTTCGGCACCTATCACATCGAGGAACGCTGGCGGCCTATCCTGGTCGCCATCCTGTTCGTGGTGTTGCTGGTGCCTATGCTGATCCCGCGCGTGCCGCGCAAGGGGCTGAACGCCATCCTGCTCTTCCTCGTGCTGCCGGTCGTCGCCCACTTCCTTTTGGTCGGCGGCGTGTTCGGCCTGCCGCATGTCGAGACCTCGCGCTGGGGTGGGCTGCTGGTGACGCTCAGCCTCTCCTTCGTTGGTATGGCCGTGTCGCTGCCCCTGGGCATCGCTCTGGCGCTCGGCCGTCGCTCCCAGATGCCGATCGTCAAATGGCTTTGCGTCGTCTTCATCGAGACGGTGCGCGGCATTCCGCTGATCACCGTGCTGTTCTTCGCGAGCGTCATGCTGCCGCTTTTCCTTCCCGAGGGCGTTACCTTCGACAAGTACCTCAGGGCGCTGATCGGCGTGTCGCTGTTTGCCGCCGCCTATATGGCGGAAGTGGTGCGCGGCGGCCTCCAGGCGATCCCGAAGGGCCAGTATGAGGGCGCCGATTCGCTCGGCCTCGGCTATTGGCAGAAGATGGGCTTGATCGTGCTGCCGCAGGCGCTGAAGCTGGTCATTCCCGGCATCGTCAACACCTTCATCGGCATGTTCAAGGATACCAGCCTGGTGCTCATCATCTCGATGTTCGACCTGCTCGGCGTGGTGAAGCAGAATTTCTCCGATCCCAACTGGGCGACGCCGCAGACCCCGAAGTCCGGCCTGATCTTCGCCGCCTTCGTGTTCTGGCTGTTCTGCTTCGGCATGTCGCGCTATTCAATGTACACCGAGCGCCGGCTGGACACCGGCTACAAACGATAAAAAGGGGAATTGGCCATGGCCACCGAAAACGCCGTCAGCGCGGAAGACCTCAAGGTCGACGCCAAGAAGATGCACATCTCGACGACAGATGTCGCCATCGACATCGTCGGCATGCACAAATGGTATGGCGAGTTCCATGTGCTGAAGGACATCAACCTCAAGGTGATGCGTGGCGAGCGCATCGTCATCTGCGGTCCGTCCGGCTCCGGCAAGTCGACCATGATCCGCTGCATCAACCGCCTGGAAGAGCACCAGAAGGGCAAGATCATCGTCGACGGCAAGGAACTCACCAACGATCTGAAGAAGATCGACGAGGTGCGCCGCGAGGTCGGCATGGTGTTCCAGCACTTCAATCTGTTCCCGCATCTGACAATCCTGGAGAACTGCACGCTGGCGCCGATCTGGGTGCGCAAGACGCCGAAGAAGCAGGCCGAGGAAATCGCCATGCATTTCCTGAAGCGCGTCAAGATCCCGGAGCAGGCCAACAAATATCCTGGACAGCTCTCCGGCGGCCAGCAGCAGCGCGTGGCGATCGCCCGCTCGCTCTGCATGAACCCGCGCATCATGCTGTTCGACGAGCCGACCTCGGCGCTCGACCCGGAAATGATCAAGGAAGTGCTGGAGACGATGGTTGGCCTTGCCGAAGAAGGCATGACCATGCTGTGCGTCACCCACGAGATGGGCTTTGCCCGCAAGGTCGCCAACCGGGTGATCTTCATGGATCAGGGCCAGATCGTCGAGCAGAACACGCCGGCCGAGTTCTTCGATAATCCGCGCCATGAGCGCACGAAACTGTTCCTGTCGCAGATCCTGCACTGAAGCGGCGGCCGGTAACAGGGTGCTCGAAGCGCCTCTCCGCTTCGTCATTCTAGGGCGGAGCAAGGAGCGAAGCGACGCGGCGCAGACCCTAGAATCCATGCCGTGACATCGGGGCTTCGTTGCGGTTCAGAATTCTGCGCCGTTGCGCCCTACGGCAAAGGTCACGGCATGGATCCTCGGGTCAAGCCCGAGGATGACGAAGTCACGAACGGCTTCGGCCAGTCTCGCGGCGGCAAATGCGACGGACCTACCGCGCCTGATGCGAAAATTCCTGCGATACCTTGCGACATTAGTGGCGGCGGCGCCTCTAGCCGCGGCGATCGGAACATTGGTGCCGCACCCGCTCTGGCCGGCAGCGAGAGCCGCAGGCGAGAGCACCCGGCACATACTGGTTCTGAAGAACGCGATCCATACCGACATTGCGATACCGCTGGATTATGATGTACGCCGGCGCTTCCGTTTTCTCGTCGAGGCCGGCCAGCCTGCCGATGCGCCGGCCGCACGCTATTTCGTCTTCGGCTGGGGCGGCCGCGCCTTCTATCTGGAGACGCCAAACTGGTCCGAACTGAAGGCCGCGCCTGTCTTGAAGGCGCTGACGCTCGATGCCTCGGTCATGCATGTCGACGTCGCCGGCGCAATTGAAGAGCCGCATCCCAACGTCGCCGGCTTCGACATCGACGAGGCGCATTTCTCCGCGCTGCTCGATTACATTCAAGCGAATTTCCAACAGGGGTCGAACGGGCCGATGGTTATCGACAGTGCTGCCTATTCCAGCTTCGATCGCTTCTATGAGGCCAATGGCAATTTCAACGCGCTGATCGGCTGCAACACCTGGACGACGGCGGCACTGCGCACCGCCGGCCTGCGCACCGGCTGGTGGAACCCGTTGCCGGTGTCGCTGGGGGTGTCGTTGAGGTTGTATGATTGAGGTGGCGCTCCGCGAATGGCAAGTATCGCGTTCCTTCGCGCCCCCCTCTGTCCTGCCGGACATCTCCCCCACGAGGGGGGAGATTCGCAGTTGGAGCGCCGGCTCTTATCCTGCAACGTTGACCATTGGCGAAGGCAGCGGTGACAGCTGATCTCCCCCCAAGTGGGGGAGATGTCCGGCAGGACAGAGGGGGGCGCTGTCCCGCCGGCCAATCCAATTTTGTCGGCCGCCCGCTAGGCCCCTACCGCCGCACCACCTTCCGCTCTTCCCATCCATAGAGCCAGTCGAGATCAGCCGCGAGTTTCTCCGCCGGGCGCGTCGCCAGCACGAAATTGCGCGCGATCGCAACCGGGCCCCATGCGTGCCAGGCCATGCGGTTGAGCGCGCCGCGTCTGAGCACCTTCTCGATGCGCGGGCGCCTGCGATTTTCCCATGTGGAGAGGTTCTGCCGCGGATCGCCGGCGAAGTCGGCGACCAGATCGGCGAGCGTCGCGGCATCCTCGATCGCCATCGCCGCGCCCTGCGCCGCGAACGGGGTCATGGCGTGCGCCGCGTCTCCGATCAGGGCTACGCCCTGCGGCATCGTCCAGCGCGTCTGCTCGACGGTGTGGATCGGAAACGCCGTCCATGGCCCGGCAAGCGCGACAAGCCTTGCCAGCGCGGGCGACGTGCCGCGCATGGCGCTGGCGAGAATGGCGGGATCGGCATGGCCGGACCAGCCTTCGGCGATGCGCTCGCCCTTGGTGAAAGCGGCGAGGTTGAAGTCGCTGCCTTTGCTCACCGGATAGGCGACCATATGGAAGCCGGGATGGAGGAAGGCGGTGATGCAGTCGCCGGCGGCGATCGCCGCAAAAGCCTGGCCGGCGGCGCTTGTCGCTGCGACCGTTGCGCGCCAGGCCAGCTCGCCCGAGAAGCGGTTCTTCCCGAAGGCCGGCTCTCGACCCGCAAGCAGCCTGCGAACCGACGACCAGACGCCGTCGGCGCCGATCAGCAGGCCGCCGGCGGCCTCGATGCTGCCGCCATCCGTTTCAGCGGCGACGGCGATGTCTTGCGGCTGAACAGCGACGTCCGTCACCCGCGCGCCGGTGACGAGTTGGATCTCGGGATGCTCTGCCATGCGCGCCGCCAGCGCGGCCTGCAGGTCGGCGCGGTGCGCCACCAGATAGGGCGCGCCCCAGCGCTCTTCGCCGGTCTGGCCGAGCGGCACGCGCGCCAGTTCCCGCAAGGTGGCGGCGTCCTTCAGCACCACCGCTTCCGGGCGGATGGCGCTCAGCCGCAACCGGTCGAGCGCGCCGAGCCGGCTGAGCATACGGGTCGAGTTGGGGGAAAGCTGGATGCCGGCGCCCACCGCTTCGAGCTGGCTGGCCTGTTCCAGCACCGTGACGGCATGGCCGTGTTCGGCAAAGGCAAGAGCTGCCGTCAGTCCGGCGATACCGGCCCCGGCGATGACGACCTGCCGGGACCGCGCCGCCTCCATGGTCTAGCGGTCACCCAGATCCGCGATCAGGCGGCCTGGTCGATATAGAGGCAGCCGGCAGGCTCGGTTTCCGTCGCCTTCAGCTTCGGCGAATAGCGATAGAGCGTCGAGCAGTACGGGCAGACCTTTTCATTGTCGTCCCCCATGTCGAGGAATACATGCGGATGGTCGAAAGGCGGATTGGCGCCGGTGCACATGAATTCCTTGACGCCGATATCGATCGCCGGATGGCCCGCGTCGTTCTGGAAATGGGGAATGGTACCGCCTGCCATCGTCGTCTCCTTCAGTTCGGCCCGTTTGCATCTGGATCATAACCGGCCGGTTTGCAAGATCGATGAAATGAAACTGTCGCAAAAGGCTGGCAGAGGATAAGTTGAGCCGGTTAAGCGCATGAGGCCGGAAACAAAGCGATTCCGTGACATCATGCGTCATAAAAGCGTGTTAGAGCGTGCATAGCGCGTCCGGCGGCGTATGGCGCTCATAGAACGACCTTGTGGCCAAGAGCAGGAACCATGAACGAACTGAAGCCGGTGCAGAGCGAGTTCATCACCGTCGAGGCGGCGAGCCCGGACGGCGGCAATCCAGACCGTTTCGTCAACCGCGAGTTTTCCTGGCTGCAGTTCAACCGCCGGGTGCTCGAGGAATCGCTGAACGAGCATCACCCGCTGCTCGAGCGCGTCCGCTTCCTGTCGATCTCGGCCGCAAATCTTGACGAGTTCTTCATGGTGCGCGTGGCCGGCCTCGCCGGTCAGGTGCGCGAGGGCATCGCGTTGAAGAGCCCGGACGGCCGCACGCCCGAGCAGCAGTTGGAGCAATTGCTGCGCGAGGTCGAGCGCCTGCAGGAAGACCAGCAGAAGAGCCTGTCGGCTCTGATGGAGCTGCTCAACAAGGAAGGCATCGAAAGCATCCCCCGCGACGGCCTGACCAAGGACGAGAAGGCGTGGCTGGAGGAGCATTTCCAGGATCAGGTTTTCCCGGTGCTGACGCCGCTGTCGATCGACCCGGCGCACCCGTTCCCGTTCATCCCCAATCTCGGTTTCTCGATGGCGCTGCAGCTGCGCCACCGCAAGAACGGCGAGGAGATGAGCGCGCTCTTGCGCTTGCCGGTGGCGCTACGGCGTTTCATCCGTCTGCCCGACCGCAAGCATCATGTCCGCTTCATCCCGCTGGAAGAAGCGGTCGGCCTCTATATCGGCAAGCTCTTCCCTGGATATGAGGTCAAGGGCTCGGGCACGTTCCGCATCATCCGCGACAGCGATATCGAGGTGGAGGAGGAATCGGAAGACCTCGTTCGCCTGTTCGAGACGGCGCTGAAGCGCCGCCGCCGCGGCTCCGTTATCCGCATCGAATTCGACACGCTGATGCCGGCCGAGTTGCGCGACTTCGTCGCCGGCGAGCTCGGAGTGTCGTCGAGCCGCATCAGCGTGCTCACCGGGCCGCTGGCGCTCAACCAGATCTCCGAGATCGTCGCCATCCCGCGCGACGACCTCAAATTCACGCCCTACAACCCGCGCTTTCCCGAGCGCATTCGCGAGCATGGCGGCGACTGCCTGGCCGCGATCCGCGAGAAGGACATCATCGTCCACCACCCCTACGAATCGTTCGACGTCGTGGTGCAGTTCCTGCGCCAGGCGGCGGCCGATCCGGAAGTCGTCGCCATCAAGCAGACGCTCTACCGCACCTCGAACGACAGCCCGATCGTGCGGGCGTTGATCGACGCGGCGGAGGCCGGCAAGTCGGTGACGGCGCTCGTCGAGCTCAAGGCGCGCTTCGATGAAGAGGCCAATATCCGCTGGGCGCGCGACCTCGAGCGCGCCGGCGTCCAGGTCGTGTTCGGCTTCCTGGAGTTGAAGACACACGCCAAGATGTCGCTGGTGGTCCGCCGCGAGGACGGCCGGCTGCGCAATTACGTGCATCTCGGCACCGGCAACTATCATCCGGTCACCGCCCGCATCTACACCGATCTGTCCTTCTTCACCACCGACCCGACGATCGCGCGCGATGTCGCGCAGATCTTCAACTTCATCACCGGCTACGCCGAGCCTGCCGAGGAGATGCGTCTTGCGGTGTCGCCGTTCACGCTGCGCGACCGCATCCTCAGGCACATCGCCGAGGAGATCGCCCATGCGCTCGAAGGCAGGCCGGCCCGTATCTGGATGAAGATGAACGCGCTCGTCGATCCGACCGTCATCGACGCTCTCTATGACGCCAGCCGCGCCGGCGTCGAGATCGATCTCGTCGTGCGCGGCATCTGCTGCCTGAGGCCGCAGGTGCCGGGTCTTTCCGAGAACATCAGGGTGAAGTCGATTGTCGGCCGCTTCCTAGAGCACAGCCGCATCTACTGCTTCGGCAACGGCCACGGTCTGCCGTCCGACGAAGCGATCGTCTACATCTCCTCGGCCGATATCATGCCGCGCAATCTCGACCGCCGCGTCGAGACCCTGGTGCCGATCACCAATCCGACTGTGCATGAACAGGTGCTTGGCCAGATCATGCTCGGCAACATCATGGACAATCAGCAAAGTTTCGACGTATTGGCTGATGGCACCTCCCGGCGCGCCGCGCTCGAGGAGGGCGAGGAACCGTTCAACGCGCAGGAATATTTCATGACCAATCCGAGCCTTTCCGGACGGGGTGACGCGCTGAAATCGCATGCGCCAAGGCGCATTGCCCAGTTCAAGCGCCGCAAGAAGAACGGCGCCGCGTGATTTCAGTCTCGCAGGGCCGGCTCCAGGACCGGCGGCCGCTGTCGATCATCGACATCGGATCGAACTCGATCCGCCTCGTCGTCTATGAAGGGCTGGCGCGCTCGCCGACGATGCTGTTCAACGAAAAGATGCTGGCCGGCCTCGGCCGCGGCATCGTTTCGACGGGCAAGCTCGATCCCGAGGCGGTGACGCGCTCGATGGAGGAGTTCCGCCGTTTTCGCGCGCTTTCCGATCAAGCCGGCGCCGAGCACATCTATGTGCTGGCGACCGCGGCCGCCCGCGAGGCGGTCAACGGCCCGGACTTCATCCACCGCGCCGAGGATGTGCTGAAGACCGAGATCCGCGTGCTTTCCGGCCGCCAGGAAGCGCATTATTCGGCGCTCGGCATCATTTCCGGTTTCTATCCGGCCAACGGCATCGCCGGCGACCTTGGCGGCGGCAGCCTGGAACTCGTCGACATCAATGGCGAGGCGATCGGCGACGGTATCACGCTGCCGCTCGGCGGCCTGCGCCTGCAGGACATGGCGAAGAACTCTCTCGTCCAGGCGCAGAAGATCGCGCGCCAGGAGCTGGCGCGGGCGAAGCTTTTGAAGGGTGGGCAGGGC